>JANMJN010000568.1:0-2673 GCA_031371355.1 Saprospiraceae bacterium | reverse complement strand
TTTTTTACAATTTTTTTTAAACTGATTCGTCAAATGGAACAGTTTTACGTTTAAGAGAAATCAAAAACTTACCCAACTAAAAAAATCCATTTTTCAAAAACACATTAAAAAAAGAATAGACAATGATTCCTAAAGATGAATTTAAGAAATACGCCGTCAAGCATTTGGGCATGAGTTCGATGCACCTCGACAAATATGCGCAAAGAGGTATGATTGGTGTACCAGATGTTACAGCATTTACCCCAGCAGTCATCGAAGAACGCCAACTCAATGTCGCACAAATGGACGTTTTTAGCCGTTTGATGATGGACAGAATTATCTTCATGGGTGTTCCCGTTGACGATTATGTTGCAAATGTTATCCAAGCGCAATTACTTTTCTTGGAAAGTACAGACCCTAAACGCGATGTTCAGATGTTCATTAACTCGCCAGGTGGTTCAGTTATTGACGGTTTGGGCATTTATGATACCATGCAATATGTTGCGCCTGATGTGGCTACGATATGCACTGGTTTGGCAGCTTCGATGGGCGCAGTTCTGTTAGCAGCAGGTGAAAAAGGCAAACGTTCTTGTTTGACGCACAGCCATATCATGATTCACCAACCCCTCGGCGGAACGCGTGGACAGGTTACAGATATTGAAATCAATTATAAATTGATTAAAAAAATGCAAAAAAGCCTTTATGATGTCCTCGTTGCACATACAGGTCAGACTTACGAAACAATCGAAAAAGATTGTGAACGTGACAACTGGATGAGTGGTGAAGAAGCTAAGGCTTATGGCTTGATTGACGAAGTTTTGAGCCGTAAAGTATAAGAGGCAAGGGGCAAAATACAAGGGGCAAAAGACAAAAAGCAAAGGGCAAAAAGTGAACTAACACTCTTTGCCCTTTGTTTTTTTTGCCTTTTGCCCCTTCCCTTTTGCCCCTTGCTTTTTCTATTATGCTGCTATTTTCAGCCATTGCAAAATAGCTTTTGCAGGTGCGGCAGAAGTAATCTGAATGTCGTGGACTTCCCCAATTTTGAAAGAGATATAATCGCCTTGACGCATTTTGACGATGCGTTTGCCGCCTTTTTCATCAAAAATATGACATTCACAACTACCTTCCAATAGGATGAAACTCTCCAAAACATCGTGATGGACTTCCTCTGGTACTTCCTGTTTGACCCAAACGAGGTTTAGCTCGCGGCGGTCATTGTCTTCCAAAAGGTGCATATGAACGTCTTCAAAATCCTCTAATGGGTCGATACCTTTTACGGCAGCTTCCCAATCTAACCAATTGGCTTCAGGCGTTAATATTGGCAAATTATCGAGTGTAAAGGACAGCCGATTATTTTCTAAATTTTTTAATTGTTGCATATTTGCTAAAATGCGGTCGCGCATACTGAGGGGGGGCGTAATAGCGTGTAACTCTGCATAAGCTAACAATGCCGCTTCTGTTTTGTCAACATCAGCAGGGATAGGTGGGATTCCACGCTCATCCATAAGGTGTTGTGCTAAATTTTGAAGCGATATGTCGTTCGTCGTATTCAATTTAATTTACTATTTTTATATTAATTTATCATTATTAAATCTCAAAATATGTTCGCAAAGAGTTTAAGCCCATCCTCGCTCGGGTCTTTACAGTTCCGAGAGGTATATTAAATATTTCTGAAATTTCTTGTTGTGTATAGCCTTCAAAATACATCCATTCGATGACTTCGCGGCATTGCGGCGTTAAAGTGTTTACTATTTGTCGTAACCCAATTGTATCAGTATGCATGGCGGTGGTTAAATCCTGTCTATAACTTACGATATTATCCACACTTTGGTTTTTAAGCCGATGAATATACACTTTTGAACGTGTAAAATCAATCGCTGTATTACGTGCAATATTTATCAACCAAGTCGCAAAACGACCTTTAGTCGCATCGTATTGCTGAATATTTCGCCAAATTTTGATAAAACAATCTTGCAACAAATTTTCTGCATCTTCATTGTTACCGACTATACGGCAGATGATTCCAAAAAGCATGGGTGCGTAGTTGTCATACAGCTTTTCATACCCGTCATTTTCACCTTGCTGCAAAAGCTCGATGAGGTTTGGCTCCGTAGTATCTCTCCTGTATGTTGCCATGAATGCAGATGATTGAATTCAAAACTATGGTTTTCAGCCACAAAGTTACACTTTTTCAACATTTTCAAGCGATGAATTTTTTTTTCAAAAAAAACAAAAAAAAACGAGGGCATCAAATGAATTGCCCTCGTCCAACAAGAATGTATGAAAACTATAACTCTCTAAAATTTCTATCTTTTAACACCCTGCAAAGGAGTGCCTTTAGCATCAGTATTTAGTACTTATTGACCACTTTTTGAGGGTGCAATTCCTTTTGTTGGCGTTTGCCCTTGTGGACGTGTTTGAGGTGCAGCTTGTGGTTGTCCACCACCATTATCATTACCGCCTTCTCCACCACCATCTTTGATATCATCGTTTTTAACGGAACGCGTTTTTTTGCGCTCATTGAATGTCATACTGCCCAATTTATAATTTAAGGTCAATTTGACACCACGATTGTAAAGGTTCGTAGTACTTACTTGAGAGAACAACGGTGAGTTCAATTCAGTTCGCATAATGCCCGTTGTATTTGTCAAAAAGTTCTCTCCAGCTATACCGATGCTACCTTTTTTGTTTTTA
>JANMJN010001237.1:0-3029 GCA_031371355.1 Saprospiraceae bacterium | reverse complement strand
GTATCTTTATTCGAAATATCGGCATCTACGGAGGGGGTCACAGACAATTTACCTTTGAAATTGACCGCCGTAATGGCATAGCGAATCGCACCACATTCGTCGTCCACAATAGAGCAAAAACGGGTTGCATCGAGCTTGATGATTTTTCCAGAAGGCAATTTAGCAGTCACTTTACGCGTCAATATGCCTTGTTTCATGTTCAAAACGCGCTCAAAAGCAGTCACTTCGCAAGTCGCTAAATCAAGCGTTTCACCATCAATTTCGACATCAATACCTATCCAAGACGGCGCATTCAGCACTTTTGCAAAATATTCAGGATAACCATTTTTCCACCAACCCACCTTCGTTTTGTCGGGATAATAAACGCCTGCGACATAACAACCTTTAAGCGTTTTTCCAGAATAAGCCTCTTCAAAATTGGCACGTTGTCCCATACGTCCATTGCCAATTGAGCAAAGCGATTCTGAAATTTCGTTGTATTCAGGTCGCCATTTGTCCTCTATAATTTTCCATTCGTCGTGGATAATATAATTTTTCATACACTATATTTAATGATAATTAATTGTTAAGCCATTGTACCTACTGAAGACTTCAAGGCATCCAAAATCTCTGCATACTCAATGTACTCAAACCCTGGAATAACAATATGTGCATCGTCTAAAACATCAGGGTGCCCGACGCCAACCGTATAAAAATTGCCGCGCAAAGCCGCTTCAACGCCTTTTTCAGCGTCTTCAAAAACAATACAGCTTTTAGGTTTTGAGCCTACAGCTTGTGCACCCAATAGAAAAACTTCTGGATCTGGTTTACTTTTTGAAGTCGAGTTACCATCAATAATCGCATCGAAATATGCCGTTAATTCGATGCGCTCTAAAATGGTTCTTGAATTTTTTGAAGCAGACCCCAAAACAATATGCACGCCTTTACTTTTCAATTCATCGAGGAACGTTTTAACACCCGGAAGAATCTCTTCTGGGGTCATGCGCTGAATGTATTCGAGATACCAATTATTTTTCTTTTCGGCATACAGGGCTTTGACTTCTTCGTCATGTTCTAATTTACCACCCCATTGGAGAATTAAATTGAGCGATTCGACTCGGCTGACACCTTTCAATTTCTCATTGTCTTCTTCTGTAAAGTCAAATCCGAGTTCATTAGCCAATCGCCGCCATGCTCTAAAATGATATTTAGCCGTGTCGCAAATAACACCGTCGAGGTCGAAAATACACGTTTCGATTTTGTTCATACTTAAAAGTGTGGATTTATATACTTCAAGGATTTCAAAATTTCAAAATTTCAAAATTCCGATTAAAGAGTATGTATTTATTATAAAAAAATTGATTATGTTTGTAATGACTGTTTATGATATTACTTGTCGCGGCAAATTTAGATTGTATTTCTTACACTTAGTTTCTTTTTTGGTTAAAAAGGAAGAAGGAAATAAAATTAGTAAATACTTTTTTTTTGTTACTTTTGATTTTTCAAACAAAACTATTGGGCAAAATACAAAATGACTTACCGACTTATCGAACCTAAGGACTTATATCAATTGGTCGAAATCGCTTGCACAACGTTTATTGAAACGTATGCCCAAAAAAACGACCCAACGGAGTTTTACACCTACGTTGAAGAAACATTTGCGCCCGAGCAACTTGAAAAAGAGCTATATACTGACGGGTCTATTTTTTATTTTATTGAACACGACAATCATATTATTGGTTATTTCAAAATCAATACCAATAAATCACCGGCACAAACCGATAGACCACATTTCTATTTTGACTTTTCCTCTTTTGAATCCATCGAAATGTCAGAATTAGAACGCATTTACTTGAAAAAAGAGTTTCAAGGTAAAGGTTTCGCTGCGCAATTGATGTCTTTCATTGAAGATTGCGCTCGTCAAAAAAACAGTCAATACCTTTGGCTCGGCGTATGGACATTAAACCCAAAAGCCATTCGCTATTACGAAAAATGTGGTTTCAGCACTTTTGGTGAGCATATTTTTCAAATCGGTAACGATGCACAAAAGGATTATTTAATGTGGAAAAAATTATGAATTATGAATTATTTAACCAAGCCGATTAATGTGCCGTAATCATCGAATCTGGATTCCTCATTCTTCATTTCCAACACATCTAAAAGTTCCATACCATAATGTTCTTCGAGGTCACGAACCGTTTTTGTCGTCCTTATTTCTATTTGCCCATTAGTCACTTGATTCAAACGCCAAGTGTATGTTTTTAACATTTTTTGCCATATTATTTCATTGACTTCAAAAGCATCATCAGTCGTTAATGGCTTAATTTCAGAAAAAGCAGCCGTATTTCGAGCTAAAAGTCGGGCATTTTCGATGATAAAGTAACCAGTATGCGCCCAATCATCAGTGTTATTGAGCAGTCGAGCGTACATAACAAGTTGCAAATCCTCTCCGTTTTTAATCAGCCGTTCCCGATATGTATGCCCACTCCATTTCAAATCCAAAATGCAGCGTTCACCCCCCCTCAGTAAAACGACATCGGCTTTGCCTTTGACGGGTGTATCCGAAAACTGACCTTCTAACTCTTTTTCAGTAGCTTCAACTGTCCATTTGTTCCGCCGAATATGTTCAATCAATGTCCAAATAGCGTATTCGATTTGTCGAATCAATTGCAGTTTTTGTGGTTCAAAACCGTACATCAACAGCGTAGCGGCTTCCTTTGCCAACAGTTTTTTACTGTGTTCATCCACCCAATTTTTGATTTGGTCAAACGTCCAATCGTGAAAATTTTCTTTTAAAATAAATTCAAAAAAACGGTGCGACAGATTGCCTTTGAGCGTATTTTCCTTGACAATACTCAAAATTGACGATTTATTGAGCTTTGCTTTATGCTTAAAAACCCATTGATGCGGATAGTAAAACAGACTTTCAAGGCTTGTCAATGTCTCATGTGTTCGCTTATTCAACAGACGTGATTCAACTTTTATGATGGATTGAACTTTACCCAAACGATGAGGTTTCAGGCTCACCCAGTCTGGGATTTCTAAATTTG
>JANMJN010000562.1:0-2084 GCA_031371355.1 Saprospiraceae bacterium | reverse complement strand
TTTTGGGGTTAACAAATGTTGATTGGTCTGCGAACTTTGTTCGCAGGCTTTTTTTTTGTACCTACTCTTTTTTCTAAATTAAGAAAATGATGATTTTATAAAATTGGATTTACCAATTCAACGTATTATTTTTGTTGAAATTTCTATCCATTTTTTCCTACCTTAAAATCATCTAAAAAAATGAAAAAATTCAAAACCTTCTTATCCGCTATTTGTATCCTCTTTTCTCTTCTTTTGCCACAGTTTTTATCATCACAAAATTCTTTGCGTGTCCTTGACCCAAAGACAACTTGGCGTAATGCAATTCCAACTATTACAGAAGCAACAATCTCGATACGACCACGAGGATTGTATATGGAGTATGGTGTCTATATGACTTATTCGGCACAGCAAACGCCCTACAATACCGTTCGAGACACTTTAGAAATTCAACATTTTTTCCAATTGCCACAAGGTTCAGCCGTCAATGACTCATGGCTTTGGGTGGATAGCGTTATTATGAAAGCCTTATTGTGGGACAGGTGGTCTGCAACGAGTGTTTATGAAGGCATCGTCAAAAGAAGGCAAGACCCTTCGATTTTGTATAAAAATGGGACAACTAACTATGAATATCGTATATTCCCCATAGTGGGCAATCAAACGCGGCGCGTAAAACTCAATTTTTATGTGCCCGCTAAATGGTCGACTACTCAATTGACTGCACCGATACCCCTCAGTATTTTGCTCAATTCTGCCAAAATCCCTAACGTAAATCTCATTGTTTATGAATCCAATGACTGGAAAATGCCAAGCGTTGATATTGCTCCAAACTTAAATTGGACGACTGAAAATGACCCAACTTTTGGCACATCAAAACGAGCGATATTGACCGGACTGAATTACACATCATCTGCCAATATCAGTTATAAATCCTTAGAAAATAAGCCCTATTTTTTCTCACATACACCTATCGTTGGAACGTCTGACGAAGGGCATTATCAATTGGCTTTTTCACCCAAAGCGATATTGAATGATGAGACCTCAGTAGCTAAAAAAATATTATTTTTAGTGGATTATGATGCTTCAAACACATCATTTTCAAGCCAACAAGTTCTTAATATCATCAAAAAGAACCTTAAAGACAACTTATCGCCTCGTGATTCTTTCAATGTTTTTTACAACAGATTAACCACTCGAAAAGTCAACAGCAAATGGGTTATTGCCGATAGTGCTAATATTGAACGGGCTTTTACAGTCCTGACAGACCCCTCAGTAGGCGTCGGTAATTCGAGCGTTTTGACGAGTATTTTGGCAGAAGGATATGACTTTATCAAGACGCAACGAGGTGGCGAAATAATGCTTATTTCGTCAAATGATGCTTTTACCACGCTTCAATCTGTCCAAAGCCTTTACAATGACTTAGAATTACAATATAGACCTTTACCCGTAACTCATGTTTTTGATTTCGCGTCTCGAAATTTCCAAACTTCCAGTTGGTATCAAAACCGTTATTACTATGGTAATGAGTTGTTATACAATGTTTTAACGTCCAATACACGCGGCAATTATGTTAATTTAGTGAACTGGAATACACCCATTGCAGATGTTGAAAAAGGAGCAGCTGATATTTTTCAGCAGCTTGTCCCCTACTCTCCGATTGACGTGACGATAAAACCGTCTGTTGGCTTGACGTTTGAACGCTATAATGTACAAGATAATGCATTGAATTTAATAAATCAACCTTATATGCAGGTCGGTAAATACAAAGGCAATCTGCCTTTAACGGTTGAAATTACAACAACAAATGCCTTGAATCAGATTGTTACGGGCAAATTGACAATTCAAGGCAATCCTACGGTACAAAATGACTCTTCGAATAGACAAATACATGGCGCAAACAAAATTCGTGTTTTGGAAGCAACACCTTCAAGCAATAGCCTCATAAGCCGCATCATTCAAGAAAGTAAAGCGCACCGTATTTTATCAAATTATACAGCCTTCATTGCACTTGAACCTAATTTACAAACGCCTTGTGATACGTGCCGTGATGAAACGGGCGGTGTTAGAACAAGCACCGCCGATGCTCAAAAAGACAGTGTAAAAAT
>JANMJN010001228.1:0-2780 GCA_031371355.1 Saprospiraceae bacterium | reverse complement strand
CAAATCATCTTCGTGGTGGCTGCAAACAGCAATATCATACCCCTCAATAGCGAGACTTTCGGCAATAGCGCGACCGATTCCTTTGGTGGCACCTGTGATAACGGCTTTTCTTAACATGATAGTTGTAATTGAGTGATTCTCTGAATTTATTTTGCGAAGCTAAAACGTTTTAACTTATTTTTGGTTCTAATTATAAAATGACCATTGACAAATGACAGAAAATACGCTTTTTCCAGAAAAACCACTCGTCTTATTTGACGGTGTTTGTAACCTGTGCAGTGCCTCTGTGCAATTCATTATTGAACACGATCCAGAAGGCAAAATTATGTTCGCTTCGCTACAATCAGAGCGTGGGCAAGCGATTTTACAGCATTTAGGCATGAAAACGGATGATTTTGATACTTTTATTTTGATTGAAAACGGTGTCGCGTACACTCGTTCAACGGGTGTGTTGAAAGAGGTGCGCTATTTTTCAGGCTTATGGAAATATTTGTATGCGTTAATCATTGTACCACGACCCATTAGAGACTTTTTTTACAATATCATCGCCAAAAATCGCTACCGTTGGTTTGGCAAAAAAAATGAATGTTGGCTGCCAACTCCTGAACTTAAAATGCGGTTTTTGACTTCTTAATTGGATTTGTCTGAAAAATCACCATTTCCACCCACAACAGATGCTTTATGAAAAAACAAACCGACCTAACGAGCCTGTTTCTAACGCTCATTTTTTTGTCCATACACCCCCTCAGTATGTGGGCACAAAATTTTGCCCGTATTGATTCGATTGCAATGAACGCACCTTTATTTGCAACAAAGTCAACAGCATATTTGGTCGCCTATTGCAAAGCCAATGCGCATGATGACTTGGAAAAAACTCGTTTTTATTTTGTTTGGGTTGCTCGCAATATTCATTATGATGAGGAAACGGCTAAAACAGTTCGCTTGGACTTTGACTCCCAAACGCAGTCCCCTCAGCATGTATTCAAGAGCCATAAGGCAATTTGTATAGGTTATGCCCGATTATTGGCGTATTTATGTAAGCAATCGAATATACCAGCCATCTATGTCGCAGGTTATGGTAAAGAGGAATCGAAGGTTGACAGCATCGAGACGCATGGTTGGAATGTGATAAAAATAGGGGAGGAATGGGCACTATTTGACCCTACTTGGGCTTCAAATTTGCTGGGTAGCGACAGCACTTTTTTGAGTGTGCAGTTTGAACGTTACTTTATGGGTATGACGGATTATTTTCAAAAAGGGCATTTACCTTATGACCCTGTTTTCCAATTGACCAATGATGTGACCACACGGCAAGCCTTTTTTGAACATACTGAGGGAGGCGATTCCGAAACCCCAGATGAAGATTTTTCAACAATTTTGAACCGTGACTATGCATTGGACTCTTTGGATTTTATGATTCATAGCCACCGCCGAGGTGTTGCTTTTATGCAAGGAGACACCAATATCCTTGGGAAATTGCGGGGAGTCCTTAAAGAAAAGCAGAATTTGATGCTCAAAAGTGCGCATGAAGGGCTTTTAGATTTTAGTAAAACGGCAGAGAAAAATATAGAAAAGCTGGCTGTTACCGCTTTAAACGATTGGTCTGAAAAATTTCAAAAGTTAGCTGAACCCTTGCAAATTGCCCTTGAAACGAACAGAGAAATTGAAAGATTGGAAACAAAAGAAGAAAAAATCAATGAAGCTAAATTGAGTGGTCGGCAAATCACAGACTTAATTAATTATTTTTCGCAAAGTTGGAATCGCGTTAAAGCTGAGATAGGAAAACGCAAGTGATTCCAAAATTCAAAATTTAATATTCCAAAAAAATTTTAGAATACGTAAATTAATTCACCTAATTTCATTGTTTTATTATATATTTTAAAATAACAAAGTATATAAATATACGAATTGTAAAAAAGCGCTATTTTTGTTCTATTAAATTGGTTCACACAAATTTACCATTAACTAAAACTGAAATCTGTGCTTAAATTTCTTTGGGTTCTGCCCATCTTAATCTGCCTTCCTAAAAACCTTTTATCTGAAAACTTTAGTCGCATTGATTCTTTATCTATCCAAACGCCACCCGAGACGATGCGCTCGTTGGATAAGCTCGTTTCCTATTGTGAAAGCCATGCTCAAACAGACCTATCACGCGTTCGATTTTACTTCGTTTGGATAGCCACTCATATCGAGTACGATGAAACGATTGGAAACGATCAGCAGAATCCAGAAACCGTTTTCAAAACTAAAAAAGCGGTTTGTAGCGGTTATACAAGGTTATTCATGCAATTATGTGAGCAATCTGGTATCGTTTCAAGGTATGTTGCGGGGTATGGTAAGTACATAAATGATGCGACAAATATTCAAAATCATGCTTGGAATGTGATATTTATTGACGGTCAATGGCATTCTTTTGATGTCACTTGGGCGGCAAGTGATTTAGATGAGGATAAACAAATTCCACTGTCTCCTGCCTTTGAAGAATGGTTTATGCCTCAAATGGCTGTTTTTCAAAAAACACATCTACCTTTTGACCCTGCGTATCAGTTATCAAATCAATGGGTTACGCGCAACGAATTTTTTAATCAAGAAGGCACACAACCTCTTCATACTGAGGGGGGGATTTCAAATCTAAATTATATTGAAATTTTGAATGACGAAAACGCATTAGATTCCTTAGAAAGAACGTGGCGTAGTTTTCGTAGAGCCTACGATTTTATGCCATTGGATTCAGCCGTAGCGATAAAATTAGCTAAGACGCAAGCTGCAAAGGTGAAACG
>JANMJN010001206.1:0-2407 GCA_031371355.1 Saprospiraceae bacterium | reverse complement strand
GCACTTTACGCCCTCTGACCACCTTAATTCGCGTACTTTTTCGTAACATAGGCGGTCATCTACTATATCTTTTATCTGTAAGACCATGCGTGTTTTTCACAAAGGTACGAAGCAACTTGGAATCATAATTGAGCCTAATTTTTTATCATTATTCACACTATAAGAATTTTAAGACATACTACACGGAGTATGTGAGCAAGAGCCTTAAACGTGATTTCCCGACCTTAGTGGGTTATGACCGTTTTGTCTATTACATTCCATTGGCTCTTTTGCCGATGCTGGTTTTTCATTTGTACCGATGTAGTTTATCCCTTCGTACAGGTATTTACTATATTGACAGTACCCGATTAGAAGCCTGTCATCCTAAAAGAGCCCATCAGCATAAAGTGTTTAAAGGCTTTGCTGATTGGGGAAAAACAAGTGTTGGTTGGTTCTTTGGCATTAAAATACATTTGGTTATCAATCATTTAGGTGAAATTGTACACACCTGTTTTTCAAAAGCCAGTACACCAGATAATCAACCTAAAATCCTCTTCAACTTACTCAATGACATTAGTGGTTGGGTATTTGGAGATAAAGGTTATTTGATGAATAATGAAAAATTACATTTCGTTCAACACGATGACAAAATCGTTTTTCATGCAAAAGACCGTAAAAATACATCCAAAGCTAAAGCTAAACAACCGCCTTTAATGGCTAAATTATATGCGCGAAAAAGACCCATTATTGAAACCGCTATTGGTATTCAAAAAAACGTCTTGGACTTAGAACACACAAGACATCGGTCAATTTGGAATGCTTACGTACATTGTTTGTCCGCTATGTGTGCTTATTCTTTTTACCAACGTAAGCCAATAGCTAATATTGATCTAAACCGCTATACTATCGAACCGCCTAAAGCCGCTTTTGCTTTAGCCGCTTGAAAAGTTCGCGTTAATTTAGTTCACTGTTATTAATCATAAAATCAAACACTTAATGAATAGGAAAACTCAAATTATGACTTTTATCTCACTTATCTGCCTTTTCACAGCCTGTAATAAAAGTCAAGAAGACGTTGTTTTTTCTAAAAAATTGATAAAATCAAACTACAATGGTAAAGATGCCACAGCATTTACTTATGATGCACAAGGGCGTATGTTGGTCATAAAATCTATAAATGCCAATCCGCCATTTGAAGCCACCTTAGACTATACGCAACAAGGCAAAGTCATTGAAACACTCAAATCGCCTCTTGGCACGGTTAGTTTGCTCAACGAATTGAATACTGATGGCGTTGTCTTAAAGACTTTTTCCAAACAAGCTTCAGACTTGCACTACGATTCCCTAAATTTTTCACAAATAACCTATGACAACGATTTGCGCGTGATAAAAAAAGTCACTTTTTCTAAAAATATTCCTCTTGATAAACAGGAGTTCACTTACCAAAACGGTAAATTGATAAATGACGTTTTTCAAAAAAATTATCAAGCGGCAACGAATACTTATACAGAAACAACTGAAAATACCTATGAATACCAAACAAATATCAAAGACTCAAAAGGTACTTTGGGTATGGATTTTAGAGGAAAATTAAGTACACACGTGCCAAGTAGGCATTTAGTTACCAATAAAAGTACCCTCAATAACACTGTTACATTTCATACACTCGCTATTGAACACTCGTATGAAGTGGATACTGAGGGGTATATTTTAAAAGAGGTACAAAAGGTAAGTCTTTTTGCTAAATCTGCTAATGTCAGTAATTTTACTTTGGGAGATTCGGTTAGGACTTTTATTTATACTTATCGATAAAAATCTCTTTCTAATATCGGAATCTAAGCTAAAAATCGTATTAAACAATTCATAATAAAAGCCTTTCCTATAAAAGAAAGGCTTTTTTATCGCAAAATACTGAGGGGGTACATAAACCAAAACCGCTTGACTATCAAACCAATCGTAAAGCGTTTTGGCGTTAAAAATGCAAAAATATGATGCATTTCGCTCCATCAAGCCGAAGGCATGACGGAGGAGGTCTATTTCACGAAAAACCTAAATTTTAAAATTAAATGATACAATTCATCTGGCTTTCATTAGCCCTGTTGACGATTTGGTACAGCATAATCTTAATCCAAGATTTTGTAAAGCATAAAGACAACCTTGAAAACGTCAGTTGGATAAAAACCGGACTAATCGGGTTTCTGGTCAATTTTTTTGATGTCTTGGGTATTGGCGCATTTGCACCACAAACGGCTTTATTAAAATTTACAAAACAAACCGAAGATAGACTATTGCCAGGCACACTCAATGTTGCCAATACCATTCCTGTCTTAATTCAAGCCCTTATTTTCATTACGGTTATCGAAGTAGAGCCTGTTACTTTAATACTGATGCTGCTATCTGCGGCGGCGGGTGCGATATTGGGCGCAGG
>JANMJN010001189.1:0-1932 GCA_031371355.1 Saprospiraceae bacterium | reverse complement strand
AATCATGATTATGAACCCTACGCTTTGCAACGGGACAAAGCAGTTAAAGGATTTTTACAGACAAAAAGCATTGGTTTTCATACATTTAAAGACCATGTTATTTTTGAATATTCGGAAGTGACAAAAGACGATGGATTGCCCTATACCGTTTTTACACCTTATAGCCGTAAGTGGCGAGCGAAGTTGGAAAGTCGTTTAGAAAACCATAATGGACAACAGATTTCGTTTTATTTAAAGCCTTATCCAATAGAAGATTATCATTCATCATTCATCGCTCAACATTCATCATTAAATACCCCCCTCAGTAATTTTGCTATTCCAACGCTTGAAAGCATGAATTTCAAGCGGTCAAGCATCAAAATTCCTTCAAAAACCATTGCACGCAACGTTGTTAAAAATTATGATAAAACCCGTGATTTTCCTGCTTTAGCGCAAGGCACATCGCGATTGGGCATACATTTTCGTTTTGGTACGATTTCGATTCGTGAAAAAGCGTTGGCGGCGCAAGGATTGAACGAGACCTATTTGAATGAATTGATTTGGCGTGATTTCTATTCCATGATTATCCAACATTTTCCACATATAGGCGCAGGTAGGGCTTTTAGACCTGAATATGAGTTGATTCAATGGAAAAACGATGAAAATATGTTCCAAAAGTGGTGTGAAGGCAAAACAGGCTATCCGCTTGTAGATGCGGGTATGCGCGAACTGAATGCGACTGGACACATGCATAACCGTGTCCGCATGGTCGTTTCCAGTTTTTTAACAAAACACTTGTTGATAGATTGGCGTTGGGGCGAAGCTTATTTTGCAAAGAAATTACTGGATTATGACTTCGCCTCTAACAATGGTGGGTGGCAATGGGCGGCGGGTTGTGGTACAGATGCTGCACCATATTTTCGCATTTTCAACCCCGAAGCGCAATTGCAGAAATTTGATAAAGAGGGAGCATATACACGCCTTTGGGTGCCAGAATGGCTGACCCCTCAGTATCCACGTCCGATTGTTGACCATAAAATGGCAAGGGAAAAGTGTTTGGCGACTTATGCGGCTGCCTTGAAAAAGTGATTTAAAAACGTAATTTTACACCTCATTTTTCTTGTTATAAATTACAATACAATGAAAATCAAAGACATAACACAGTTTTTAGAAACGATAGCACCCCCTCAGTATCAAGAGGGTTACGACAATGCAGGGCTGATTGTGGGTGACCCGATGACCGAAGTAACAGGTGTTTTGGTCTGTCTCGATTCCATCGAAACGATTATTGACGAAGCGATTGAACGTGGTTGCAACCTCGTAGTAGCTCATCATCCGATTGTTTTTAAGGGTTTGAAACGTTTTACTGGCAAAAACTATGTTGAACGGACGGTTATCAAAGCCATCAAAAACGACATTGCAATTTATGCCATTCATACCAATTTGGACAATGTTTTGCGGTTGGGCGTCAACACCCGGATATGCGAGCGTTTAGGCTTGGCAAACTGTCGCATCCTTGCACCAAAACGTCAAACGCTGATGAAATTGACGACGTTTGTGCCTTATCCACAAACGCAAGACGTATTGAACGCTCTTTTTGCCGCAGGGGCGGGTCAAATCGGAGAATATAAAAATTGTAGTTTCCGTACTGAGGGGGTCGGTACATTCCGTCCGACAGGCGCAGCAAATCCAACCATTGGCGTTATAGACAAAGACGAATCTGTTGCTGAAGCCCGTATCGAAGTCATTTTTGATCATTTTTTAGAAAAAAAAGTCATCTCTGCTCTGCGTCAAGCGCATCCCTATGAAGAAGTCGCTTATTATCTACATATTTTAGAAAATGAAAATATGGGCGTTGGCAGTGGCATGATAGGTGAAATTGCGGTTGGTACTGAGGGGGTATCTGAGTATGAATTTCTTTTGGGTTTGAAAGAAAATATGCACGTTTCGTGT
>JANMJN010001157.1:0-1658 GCA_031371355.1 Saprospiraceae bacterium | reverse complement strand
ATATTAAAAAAATGAACTTTAAGAAATTAATTTTAGGCATCATTGCCCCCCTCAGTATGAGCCTTACTTTGATGGCTCAAAACCTTGAAGACGCATTTGCGAAATCCTATACAGCCGAAGCAAGCGGCAAATATGTTGACGCTGCAACACCTTTAAAAGCCGTATATAACGACAAAAGTTATGAACTCAATTTGCGGTTGGGTTACGTGACCTATATGGCGGGTAGTTTTGTCGAGTCAAAAAGCTATTACAAAAAAGCAGTGGATATGATGCCGTACTCGATTGAAGCAAAATTGGGCTATGTGTTGCCCTTAGCTGCCTTAAATGAATGGACAACCGTAGCGAATGAATACCGTGACATTTTGAAAATTGACCCACAAAATGCGACGGCAAACTACCGTTTGGGTTCAATTTATTATTACAACAAAGATTATACAACGGCTTATAAGCACCTTGAAAAAGTCGTCAACCTCTACCCTTTCAGCTACGATGGTTTGATTTTGTTTGCTTGGACACATTATCAAATGGGCAAAATGAATGAAGCACGCGCCTTGTTTAAGCGGGTTTTGTTATTATCACCAAAGGATAAATCGGCGTTGGAAGGCTTGGCGTTGGTGAAATGACCCCCTCAGTAAAATGCACATTTTTAGCTAAACTCTTAGCAAAAAATGTAAAAACAGACATTTCGAAGATTCGAGGTGTCTGTTTTTGTTTATTTCAAACCAATGCAAAAACAACAAAATCGCCCATTTATCACTACCTTTGCGTCCAATTTTAAAAATAGACAAATGACTTTTGAAGATTTAGGTCTTAATAAACCTCTGTTAGATGCACTAAATGACATGGGTTATACTGAACCCACAACGATTCAAGCCAAAGCTTTTTCGGTGATGATGTCGGGCAGTGATGTGATTGGCATAGCGCAAACAGGTACGGGCAAAACGCTTGCTTACTTGTTACCGTGCTTGCAACAATGGCGTTTCTCAAAAAATAAAACCTTTGAACCAACCATATTGATACTCGTACCGACCCGCGAACTCGTTGTTCAGGTCGTTGAAGAAGTTGAAAAACTGATAAAATACATGGATATGACCGTTGGCGGCATCTATGGCGGCTCAAATATCAACAGTCAAGTAACGCTCATTCGCGGTGGTTTGGATATATTGGTAGCAACACCTGGACGCTTGTTGGATTTGGTTGGCAAAGGCGAATTACGCTTGAAACATGTGAGAAAACTCATTATTGACGAAGTAGATGAAATGTTAGACATGGGTTTTAGGTTTCAACTCGTCCGTGTTTTTGATACCTTAACGAAGCGACAAAACCTCATGTTTTCAGCAACGATGACAGAAAAAGTTGAGGAATTAATCAATGATTTCTTCAAATCGCCCATCAAAGTAGAGGCTGCACCGACAGGTACGCCGCTTGAAAACATAGAGCAATTTGCCTATCATGTGCCTAATTTCAATACTAAAGTCAATCTTTTGAAGATATTGTTGGCAGAAAAACTGCCTAAGTCACATGGATTGGTTTTAGAACCCGAAGAGGACCCGAACAAAGTAAAAATATTGGTTTTTACAGCCACAAAGAAATTGGCTGATGTGCTTTTTGATCAAATTGAAAGTGAATGTCCAGAACAAGTTGGTGTTGTTCACTCC
>JANMJN010001154.1:0-7368 GCA_031371355.1 Saprospiraceae bacterium | reverse complement strand
TATTATAGTTTTATCGTTGCAAACACATTGGGCAAAAAATGTCATAAGAGACAAAGTACAGACTTATATACAACATAAAACAAACACCACTTTTGAAATCGGTCAGATTGATTTCAGCTTTCCTAAATGGATAGAAGTAGATGGCTTATTCTTATTGGATAGAGCCCATGACACACTCTTATTGGGTAAACACGTGAAGATTGATGTTGACATGCTTGCCCTTATCCAATCCAAATACGTTATCAATAAAGTCGTTATTGACCAATTTTATGTCAATCTTTATAACAAAGAGGCGGACAGTACTTACAACTATCAATTCATACTCGATGCTTTTACATCAAAAAAAACAGCCGCAAAAGAACCCGATACGACCCAAGTTTTGAATTTTAAAATTAAAGATATAGACATAACCAATACCCAATTTAAACAAAAAGATTATTATTTGGGCAATTTCATGGCGATAAACTTGCAAAAATTCCATTTGAACGTGGACAGTATTAATCTCAAAGATTTGCATGTGGATATCAATGATTTGATGGTTGAAGGCTTGGATTTTAGATATTTAATCACCAAACCGCAAAAAACCTCGGATGGCAAATCGCCGAATCCGCTTTTTACTATCAATAGAACGATTGTCAAAAACAGCCATATTTACTTTGAAAACAAACCTGATTATTTGTTGACCGATAATTATATTGATTATTTGGACATTGTAGGTCTAAATAACACAACCCAATTAAACACCTATACCACCAGCTCGATTGTGCTGAATAATAGTTCTGTTCTTTTCCAACATAGAACTGAAAATGAAGTCGTAAAAGTCGTAGCCGATACACTGACAGCGATAGCTACTAATACGACTTCTCTGGGTATTGTTATTAAAGATATTGCCTTGCAAAACAATTCAGTTGTTTATAATAATATATCTCAACCCCAAAAAAGCAGGGGTTTGGATTATTACCATTTAGACGTAAAAGGATTGAAACTACTCGCCTCTAATACTAAATTTGACAATGGAAATATATACACAAACATAAAATCTTTTGGCTTTAGGGATAAAAGCGGTTTTGCGATTGATACCCTGAGCGGTCTTGTCAGTATGGACAGCAGTAATGTAGATATTAAGAATTTTTATTTAGAAACGCCGTATTCAAAAATGGCGGCATCGGCGCTCATTTATCCCCAATCATTTAAAGGTGGTAATAAACAAAAGTTTCCTTTGCCCGACAACGAAATAAAATTAACCCAAACAATTATCAGCCGAAAAGATTTAGAATTGTTGGCGGACGCGATGTCAAAAACGTATAAAAAGCAATTGGATGTGTTGGGCAATTTATCCATTGATGCGCACGTCAAAGGCAATGTTCATAAAATTTATATTTCAAATTTAGTTGTTAACTCACTTAGAAACAAGGATTTAAGCATTGATTTAACGGGTGATGTGGCAAATCCAACCGATACCAAAAAGATATTTTATAATTTGAATGTGAAAGATATTTCTGCATCCAAAGAATTGATATTGCCTTTTATTCCTACAAGTACACAACCCTTGAATTTGCCAAATCGGTTGAGTGTCAAAGGATTGATTAACGGCAATATGCAAAACGTCAATACAGACATATCCCTTAATTCTGCATTTGGCAGTGCCGGTATAAAAGCCGCTTTGAAAGGTTTTCAAAAGCCTAACACAATGATTTATGATGTGGTCTTAAATGCAAAAAATTTAGAAACAGGTAAATGGATTGGGCGTGACACGATGTTGGGTTTGTTAAATGGTCAAATTACAGTCAAGGGAAACAGTGGTTTTGATGTAAAAAGTAATAAAATGTCTGTTTTAGCTGCGATTCAATCCTTTCGATTCAATCAAAACTTAATAAATAATATAAAAACCGACCTTTCTTTAAACAGCGGTATTGTGAGCGGTAAAGCGTCTATTGATGATGCGTTGATACAGATCAGGTTCGACGGTAAAGCCAATATACAGACCGACTACCCCTCAGTAATTGCGGTTGTTAATATCCCTAAAATGGATTTATTGGCATTAGGATTTACAAAAGACAGTTTAATTATCAGTGCTTTTACGCGCCTAAAAGTAGAAAACACATCGCCACAAAACCTAAATGCGCTTATTCAAATAGACAGCAGCGTTATTACTATGGGGGCGCAAACAATTCAATTAGATAGCTCACGCGCTTTTGCCTTTGTTAGAAATGACACGACATTTATAGATGTCTCCTCGCCTTTTGTGGATGCGCAATTAAACAGCACTGTTTATTATAATCAAATGGCGGCTTTTGTACAACAGATAATCAATCAATTTGTACCCCCTACAATGGCTAAAGATGTGGCTATTGATAACAAAAACGCTCAAAATACTGAGGGGTCCCTAAATATCGCTATTTTTATTAAACCCAATGACGCATACGGTGCGTTTGTTAAGGATTTAAAATTTAATGACCCAATTGAAATAAATGGAGACATCATAACAGCCAATGTAGATAGTGTTGTCAATATCAAACTCAATGTACCTTCAATAACAATGGGTTCGCTGCATGTATCGCCGACAAGCGGAACTGTTTTAGGTAGAAATGATTCTTTGCTTGTCAATATCGTAACGGATACAATTCAAGCGAGCGGTTTGTTACTTTATGATGCGGGTATCAATGGTGGTTTTTCTAAAAATCATATAAGTGCTAATATTTTAACCCATGATGTTAATAAAAAAGACCAATATGCTTTAAGCGTATTTGCTGTACCTAATAACGAAAAAGGTTATGACATTTCATTGGGAAAAGATTTGTTGTTGAATAAAATAAATTGGCTTGTTCAAGAGAATAACCAAGTAAAAACAAGCCCTGAAGGTTTCATTGTCCAAAATTTTGCTATCAGCAACGAACAACAACAGATAAAACTCAATAGTGAAACAGCATTGGTGAATAGTCCTTTATTGGTTAATATTTCTAATTTTAAATTAAATACTATTTCGGCTTTATTGGACGAAAAAACATTGGTACTCGATGGTTTATTGAATGCAGATGTAAAAGTCAGCGATTTAAAAAACACGATTCCTACAATGGATGGACAAATAAATATAGACTCTATCACTTTTCAAAATACGCGCATTGGCAATTTGGATATGCACGCACAAAGTGAAAAAGGTAGGGTTAATGTAGATGGTAAATTATTTGGCAATGGCAATGAAGTCATTTTGACGGGCGTTTATGCGGCTAATACTATTGACGCAAACATAAAATTGAACCCACTGACAATGACCACCGTGGAGTCCTTTTCGCAGAAAAATTTAAAAAACAGCTCGGGTACGATAACAGGCGATATTAAAATAACGGGTGAACCCTCAAAACCTATTTGGAACGGTGAGCTTATGTTTAATAATGCACAAACAACGGCGGCGGAATATGGTACTCTAATTAAAATAGACAATCAAAAATTGCGCTTAACCTACCCCTCAGTATTTTTTGATAAATGGGCGATACAAGATGGTGTCGATAATAAATTGTCAATTGATGGCTCAGTATCACAAACAAAAACAAATGATTTTACAACCGATTTAGTGATTCAGACCAAAGGTTTTCGCGTTTTAAATAACACGGCTGTTGATAATAATATGATTTATGGCACTGCCTTTATTGATATGGACGCGCAAGTAACAGGCGATGTTTACACGCCGAATGTAACAGGTAATTTAGTTGTTAAAAAGGGTACCGAAGTGACGTTTGTGCGTCAAGTTGCGCCGCCTTCTGCCACAGAAAGAGATGGCGTTATTGAATTTATTGACAGAGATACCATTGATAACTTGTTGTCTAATATAACATTACAAGATTATTTAGCTGCCCAACAACAAGCTAAAAAAACAAGCAGTTTGAATTTTAATTTAAATATTGACGTTGAGAAAGAAGCTAAATTTGTCGTCATCATTGACCCTATTTCGGGCGACGAATTACAGGTACAAGGCACTGCACATATTAATGCAGGCGTTAATCCAAATGGCAGCATGGGTTTGGTTGGGACTTATGATTTGAGTCAAGGCAGTTATGAACTGAGTTATCAATTCATTAAGCGCAAATTTAATTTGCTTGAAGGCAGTGCTATAACATTAAGCGGTGATCCAATGAAAGCAGATGTGGATATTACCGCAGCTTATGATGTTAGAACGCCCGCAATTGATTTAATTAAAAACGAAATTGGCGGATCAACAGCAGCAAGTAATGATATTTATAAGCGCAAAACGCCCTTTCGAATTTTATTAAAAGTAAAAGGTAAAGTTGATAAACCTGAAATTGGATTTGATATTATTTTACCTGAAAAAGCAGAAGGTGTCACGAGCGAAATGGCAACCACTATTAATAATAAATTGGCGCAAATGCGGGCAGATCAGTCCTCTATGAATAAGCAAGTATTTGCCATTCTGATTTTAAATAAATTTATTGGCGAACAAAGCAGTGATTTTTTTGCGAGCAATAACAGCGGCAATAATTTATTAAGCAATGAAAGTGTCAGTAGTTTTTTAAATGGCGCCATCAATCAAATTGCCAATGATTTAATCAAAGGCGTAGATGTTGATGTTAATTTAAAAAATGTGGACGACGACCCGAATGCACAACGCACAGATTTGAATGTGATGGTAGGCAAAACTTTCTTAGACGATAGATTGAATATCAGTGTGGGTAAAAGTTTTACGGTTGATGGCACAAATCCGACATCAAATAACAATAACAACCCCAATACGCAATTTATTCCCGATGTCAATACAACTTATAAATTGTCGAAAGACGGCAAATTTATCCTGAGGGCTTACAGAAAAAACCAATACGAAGCCTTGTTGGATGGTTATTTTATTGAAACAGGTGTTTCATTTAATTTCACGATTGACTACGATAAATTTCAAGAACTCACTAAAAAGAATAAGCACAAATGAAAATAAGAAGACTCATATTATATGTCATCGGCTTTTTTTTTATGACGTCGTGTCAAATAAAAAAGCATTTGCCGGAGGGGACGCTTTTGTACAATGGTGCAAAAGTAAAAGTAGAAAAAGCAGTCCCGAACATCGGGATTAAAGGAAAACCCAAACCGATTGCTAAGGCATTAGAGAAAATTGCCGCGCCACGCAAAAATAAGATGATATTGGGTTTTCCATATAAAGTGGCTTGGTGGTACACAGTTGGTGAGCCTAAAAAACAATCGGGTTTTAAATACTGGTTGCGCAATCAGTTTGGCGAAGCCCCTGTTTTGAGCACAAGTGTTGATATCAAAGCCAATGAAACAAATATGCAAGCCTATTTAGAAAACAAAGGGTATTTCAAATCAAAAATTGTGGGCAAGACGGATACACAAGGCTATAAATTAAAAGCTATTTACGCCGCTAAAGTCACCCGACCTTATATTTTTGACACAATAAAATGGGTTTTAGATTCGAGTGAATTATCGCGTAATATTTTAAATATAAGAAGCCGAACAACCTATGTGAAACAAGGCGAACAATTTGATATAGAAAGCATAAAAGCAGAGCGCAATCGCATAGATTTAGCGTTGAAAAGACGCGGTTTTTATTTTTTTAATCCTGATTTTATAAAAGCGTATGTGGATACGAGCAATAATCAACATACGATTAATGTGTTTTATACGATTAAAAAGGAAACGCCCGAAAATGCGCGGTATCCTCAAGTGATTCATGCGGTCACGATTTTCCCTAATTATACTTTGTTATTGCCACCGCCTGATACGTCGAAACTGCAATTAATAAATTACGCAGGTTATTTTATTCGAGATACGGTCAAAAGTTATAAACCTAAAACTTTGGTGCGTCCGTTGACTTATGAAGTCGGTTCACTATATAATCTGAATGAACACAACAACACTTTAAATAGGTATATCAACATGGGGCAATTCAAATTTGTCAAAAGCAGATATGAATCCACGAGCGATTCTTTAGCGGCGAAAAGAATGAACGTTTATTACTATTTGACACCCTTAAAAAAGAAAAATTTTAATGCCGAAGTAGCAGGTTTTACAAAATCCAATTCTTTTAACGGTGGACAAATCAATTTTAATTCGAAAAACCGCAATTTACTGAGGGGGGCAGAGCAACTGAATGTCAAAATGTATGGCGCGATAGAAACCTCATCAGTTGACACGTTGCGTGACAATAATAATTTCAGAGTTGGAACAGAAATATCTCTCACAGTGCCACGTTTTGTCACGCCTTTTAGACTCAAAGAAAGCAGCTATTTTTTGCCCGTGACGAAATTTCTCATTGGGTACGAATGGAATAGGCGGCAACAATTATACACAAAAAACTTCATCAGAGGGCAATATGATTTGAATTGGAAAGAAAGTGCCAGAAAAGAACATACACTCACCCCCCTCAGTATAACCTACAATAATGCCACCCGTTTTTCGCCCGAATACTTAGAAAAAATAAGCAAGTTCCCTGTTTTGTCTTATGCCATATTGCCTGAATTGATTGCTGGAACGACCTATAATTATAGTTTTAACACCAATAATCCACGCGAAACAAACATTTTTTTCTTTAATGGTCAGTTAGATGTGGCGGGTAATGTGGCTGGGCTTGCTGTAAAACCCAAACAAGCCTTCAGCGAAAAAATAGCCGATGCTTATTTTGCTCAATACGTCAAAACGGATATGGAACTGCGCTATTCAAGGAAATTAGCCCCCGACGTTTATTGGTCTAATCGCTTCAATATCGGTATCGGTTTGCCTTACGGCAACTCTTCTTATTTGCCCTTTACGCGTCAGTTTGTCATTGGTGGTAGCAATAGTTTGCGCGGTTTTGTACCTCGTCAGTTAGGTCCAGGTCGTGTTTTAACGACATCAGAGCAACAAATTGCCTATCCACAAATAGGAGGAGACTATAAATTAGAAGTCCAAACAGAATTGCGTTTTCCGCTTATCAGTAAATTGCGCGGCGCCATATTTGTTGATGCAGGCAATATTTGGTCAAAAAACAGCTTGATATTTGGTGAAGAGGCACGACTCACACCTCAGTTTCTAAAAGACCTCGCTGTTGACGGCGGCATCGGCATTCGATTAGATATCACTGTCTTGATTATCCGCTTAGATATGGGCATTCCTTTCCGCAAGCCTTGGTTGCCGCGCGGTTCAGAATGGGTGATAGACCAAATAAGTTTTGGCAACTCCAGTTGGCGCAAAGACAATATTGTATTGAATTTTGGCATCGGCTATCCATTTTAGCACGTAAGAAATAAACTCAAACTCACTGGAAATGCCCAGTAATGCGCAAGAAATGTCCAGTAACACGCAGAAAATGCCCAGTAACGCGCAAGAAATAGGAGTAGTTATTTTTTTAGAAACCATTGATAATCAATG
>JANMJN010001122.1:0-1785 GCA_031371355.1 Saprospiraceae bacterium | reverse complement strand
TCACTTTTCAAACATCCAGCACTATGAAGCTTTCTACAAAAATTGCCCTCGTCGTTTTGCTTTTTGCTCTAAAAGCAACCCCCTCAGTATCACAACTGCCTATTTCACAGGTTTATTGCTTCAATATGGAGCGCGACGGCGCAGGCATAAACGTCAAAAATGCTCGTTTTATGACCGGTTTTAACCTTTATGGCTACAACAATCAGCCTCAATGGGTCAACAACAACGAACTTTACATCGCTGTTCAAACGCCGTATGACACCAGTCAAACAGACATTTTGTCGCTTTCTTTGCTCAATAACACGGTTACGCGCATCACCGCAACCGCTGAATCAGAGTATTCGCCAACTGTTATGCCCGATCCGCGTTCATTTTCTTGTGTGCGAGTGGACGTGGCTTCACGAGGCGGTGCTCAACGGCTTTGGGCTTACCCTTTGGATCGTTCAAATGGAGGACGTGATTTGTTGTCATTGCATCAAGGGGTCGGTTATCATTGCTGGTTATCAAATGAAAAAGTAGCGATGTTTATCGTCAATGGTCAAGAAAATTATCTCAAAATAGCCAATGTCAAAGACCAATCTTCCATTCAATTGGGTAGCGGCATCGGTCGTTGCTTATCTCGCATGAGTGATGGTAAATTGGCTTATGTTCAAAAAGCAACGGCGCAAACTTGGTATATCAAGTCGCTCGACCCAATCAGCTACAACAGCAATATTTTGATTGAAACCCTGCCCGGTAGCGAGGATTTTGACATGATGCCCGATGGCACTTTCATCATGGGTTATGGCGCAAAACTCTATGGCTACAATCCTTCTGATCCTGAAAAACGTTGGAAAGAACTCGTGGATTTGTCAAAATATGGCTTAACAAATATCAAACGCATTGCCATCAGTCGTGAATTGGATAAAATTGCCATTGTTAACGATGTGACAAGACGTTAAAATACGATTAATACTGAGGGGTCTTTAATCACACTTTTCACCAAATAACTATTGGTCAAAATGACAGAAATCGAACTACGCTTATCGCCCACAGAGGCGCAAGACCATGACGTTATCCGTCGTGCTGCGGCACAAAAATTAGGTATCAATCCACTGACTATCAGTGATTTACAAATCCTTCGACGTTCCATTGATGCACGTGGACGGGATGCTGTTTTTCAGTTGAGAATTGCCGTTTATACTGAGGGGGGGCATTTTTCTCCTGAACCTGCTCTTTTGAGAAATTTCAAAGATGTAGCTGATGCACCTCGTGTCCTCATCGTCGGCGCAGGTCCCGCAGGTTATTTTGCGGCTTTGGAATTGATTGAATTAGGACTAAAACCCATCATTTTTGATAGAGGAAAAGACGTACGCACCCGCCGCCGTGACCTTCGCGATATTCAGCAATTTGGCATTGTCAATCCACATTCCAACTACTGTTTTGGCGAAGGCGGTGCGGGAACTTATTCAGATGGAAAGCTCTACACGAGAAGCCATAAACGTGGTTCGATTGAAAAATCCTTAAAACTCTTTGTCGAACATGGCGCAACGCCCGATATTTTGATTGATGCACATCCACACATTGGTTCCAACAAATTGCCACAAGTCGTTCAAAATATGCGTGAAACCATCCTTCATTTTGGCGGCGAAGTCCATTTCGACAGCTTTGTAACAGACTTTATACTGTCCGATAGGACTCCTTCGGAGAGGGGGGGTAAAATTCATGGCATCGTTACCAACGAAAAAGAGGAACATTTTGGCGAAGCCGTGATATTGGCAACAGGACATTCTGCGCGGGATATTT
>JANMJN010001090.1:0-1893 GCA_031371355.1 Saprospiraceae bacterium | reverse complement strand
AAATATTGCGCTCAATGCGCCCTAATATGTCCTCTGAATCTGCCTTTTCAAAAGTCTTACCTGTTATATTTTCATACAATTCAATATAGCGTTCTGAAATTTCTTCAACAAAACTATCAGGCATTTTAGGCATCGTTTGACCTTCCAAACCTTGAAAATCATGTGCAATCAACCATTCTCTGACAAATTCCTTTGACAATTGACGTTGTTTTTCACCTTTTTCTTGACGTTCTGCATACCCCTCAGTATAAAAATAGCGCGATGAGTCGGGTGTATGAATTTCGTCAATGACGACAATGCGACCATCTTCTGTTTTGCCAAATTCGTATTTGGTATCGACCAAAATTAAGCCTTGTGCGGCTGCCATTTCAGTACCTCGTTGAAAAAGTGCATGTGTTAAACGTTCTAATTCAATGTAATCGGCTTCGCTGACGATACCTTTAGCGAGAATCTCCTCACGGCTGATGTCTTCGTCATGCCCTACAGATTCTTTTGTTGTGGGCGTAATGATAGGCGAAGGTAAACGGTCATTTTCCTTCAAACCTTTGGGCAACGAAACACCACACAAAACGCGTCCGCCTTTGGCATAAACCCTTGCCGCATGACCTGCGAGATAGCCACGTATGACCATTTCAACTTTAAAAGGTGTACACGCATAGCCAATCGCTACATTTGGGTCAGGTGTTGCTGTCAACCAGTTGGGGCAAATATCCTCAGTGGCGTGTAGAAAATGCGCTGCAATTTGGTTCAATACTTGCCCTTTAAAGGGAATTGGCTTCAGTAGCACATGGTCAAAAGCCGAAATACGGTCGCTGGCAACCATGACGAGCTTGTTGCCGACGGTATAGACATCGCGGACTTTGCCCCGATAAAAAGCGGTTTGGTCGGGCAGCTGGAAATTCGTTTGCGCGAGAGCGTTCATATTATTTAATGGTAAATGGTGAATAGTGGATGGCGAATGAAGTACGGTGAACTTTTGTGAAAAATAATCATTCACCGTTCACCATTCATCATTCACCATTATTATATTGAGCCGCAAAAGTAATAGACGGAACACGTACTTTAAAACAAGAAATTTATGTTAAAGAAAATTTTATTTGTAATCCTTTGTTTTACAATTATTTCATGTCAAGAAAAGACGGAAAAAGATTTTCAGTCTTTCGCTTCTGATTTTGTCAAAGAGTACGCTGTACTTTTTCCAGATGAGACACCCCTCAGTAAAGGGAATGAAAAATTGGCATATATAGCACTGCCAACAGCTACTTATTTCGATTCGGTGAAACAATTTCATCAGCGTTTTTCATCTGAACTAAAGCGTTTTGACATAAAAAACCCTAGGTTTTCATACGGTCGTGATGTGCTAAAAGTTGAAAATATTCTAAAAAACATAAGCGGCTATCTGTCTGACCATGAGCATAATCCCATGTTTTTCAATGTATTACATGGTTTTAAACGGATTTTTGAATCGAACTATGCCGCAGATGATTATCGTTTGCAAACTCTCTTTAATAAACTCGAACAAGTTCCAGCGTTTTATAATGCTGCAAAAAATCAATTGGCAAATGCAGACCGATCTCTTGCTGATGCAGCGGTTGAGCAACAAATTCAAACCTATCTTTTTTTTGATGAAACTTTGACCGATTTTCTAAACAGCAAACATCTGATGACCCCTCAGTATTTGTCACGTATTGATGAAGCAAAATTGGCAGTAAAGGATTATGTGGCTTTTGTGGAGAGTTTTAGAGTAAAAAGTAAGGAGTAGTGGATAGACCCTTTCTATTCCTCTTCTTTTTCCTCAAAATTAACACGTTGATAGATTTTACTCAATGGTAATTGAAATGGTAAGTTTTTAAGCGATAAAACGGCATCAAGGTTGTTTAATTTACTTCCAAC
>JANMJN010001083.1:0-4266 GCA_031371355.1 Saprospiraceae bacterium | reverse complement strand
CAAATTTTTTTTTCTAATGAATTTTTACCTTCAAATTCGAATGGCTCTAATTGGGGAGCAGATCCAAATCTAACTAGTAGTCCATCAGCTTCTTTTACAAGTGATATTGTGCTTTCTACTGAATTAGAAATATTCAACATTTTTTCAAAAAATAGCTTATCGCTTTTTAATTGGCAAACTGCTTCTGAAAAAAACGCATCACACTTCAACATCCAACGCAGCCCCAACAACCAAACATGGCAAACGATCGGCAGCGTGAAAGCCACCAACAACCCAACTGGTGCAAAATACAATTACGTTGACGATGCCCCCCTCAGTTATATCAACTATTATCGCCTACAAATGGTAGATAATGATGGCAAAATGACTTATTCTAAAGTTGTCGCTGTCAGTGCTGATGGTGGTAAAAAAACGCTTTCAGTCTATCCAAACCCTGTAAAATCGGAATTGAACCTTTTAACTGACGGTAATACTGAGGGGGTCTCAATCTTTGATATGACAGGCAGGGCAGTACGCCAGTACAACGACAATCGCACAAGAGTCAATGTTGCAGATTTGCCAAACGGCGTTTATTTTGTTCGTTTGTTAGACAAAAACGGCTTGGCAGGTGATCCTGTGCGTTTTGTGAAGCAGTAATAAGATAATGGATAGTATATAATGGAAAGAGGATAGTTTAGGCATTGCTAAGCTATCCTCTTTCCATTATACATTATAAATAAAGCACTAAGGAAAAGATTTATAAAAATCGCCACGTGGACCGACATCTTGGAATTCAAGACTACCATCAAGCGTAATAAAAATACCAACTCTGTAATTACCTTCTCGGATGCGATAGTAATTTGGATAGCCACTCATAGGTTTTACACTGTTTACTTCTTGTAAAGATTCAGCACTTTCTACTTCTCGTACAATGACCAAGACTCTTTTTTGAATCGTTGGATCTAATTTTCGAAAGGCTTTTTGAAATGATTGGGTTAAAATGATATTCATAAGTTGGCATTTGCTAATTGAAATTCCATTTCAGATAAAAAACTTTGGGTTTCTCTGTCTGTCAATTTCTCATCATATTCATCATTGTTTTTGCGAAATATCAAAGTTTCAGCATGGGCAGCGTCCATACGTTCCTCATCATCCATATTTTGCCAAAGACCTGTTTGGATATATTTGGCATTTAATAGTGCTCGGACAGCAAGTACCTCGTTTGTTTCAATCTCGGTCTTTGATTTAAAGACAACCTTGAAACGTTCAAAAATGGTCATGAGGACATCTTTATCCTTTACATCAAACTCTATTATGGCAGTTTCTTTCATTGTTGATACCTTTTTTTTACAAAAGTACAACTTCTCTATCTAATCAGCAATGTCAATTTTAAAGAAAAAAGTAGCTTTGCCCTCTCAAAATCACTCAATCATAGACTCATACATTCGACATGAAACAATATCACGACCTCCTACGACACGTATTATATACAGGCACAGAAAAATCGGATCGCACAGGCACAGGCACAACGAGTTGCTTTGGTTATCAAATGCGTTTCGACCTCGCTGATGGTTTTCCGTTGGTGACGACTAAGAAACTGCATTTGCGCTCTATTATATATGAGTTGCTCTGGTTTTTGCGTGGCGAAACGAATACGCAATATTTGAAAGACAATAATGTGTCAATCTGGGATGAATGGGCAGATGAAAACGGCGATTTAGGACCCGTTTATGGCAAACAATGGCGGCGTTGGGAAACAGCCGATGGACGAGTGATTGACCAAATGTCTTGGTTGATCAATGAAATCAAGCGCAATCCCGATTCGCGCAGATTAGTCGTCAGTGCTTGGAATGCGGGAGAAATAGACAAAATGGCTTTGTCGCCATGCCATTGTTTGTTTCAGTTTTATGTTGCCAATGGCAAATTGAGTTGTCAACTCTATCAACGTTCTGCGGATACATTTTTGGGTGTACCTTTTAATATAGCGTCTTATGCGTTGTTGACGATGATGGTGGCGCAAGTCTGTGGATTGGAAGCGGGCGAGTTTGTGCATACGTTTGGTGATGTACATTTGTATTCTAATCATATCGAACAGGCAAAGCTGCAATTGTCACGTGAACTTCGTCCGTTGCCGACGATGCGCATTAACCCCTCAGTAACTGATCTCTACGATTTCAAATATGAAGACTTTACTTTGGAGAATTATGACCCACATCCGCATATAAAAGCGGCTGTTGCGGTATAATAATTTCCACAGTTGCTTTTGACTAAGAGTCGGGGTGATTCAAAATCACCTCGACACTTAGTCAAAAGCATTGTGGAAAACTTTCTGTCAAACTTTTGTCACGATTTATTTGTCAGACGTATATAGATATCTATATTTGCCCTCGAATTTAGAAAACGAAAAATCACCTTATTGTTGAGTTATGCTTTCCAATTACTTTTAATCCAGATAAAAAAGTGATTTTCATCTTCGATTTTCAAGTTTTCAAAAAAATGAAATCAAAATCAATTTTGTTTTAAATTTAGAAAACGTCTAAATAGATTTAACAAGTTCTTAACCCTTTGGAAAAGAGAAGTGCAATTGTATTTTTGCATCACTTTTTAAGGACAGTTGGCAAATTATATGCAACTGTTCGAAGGTTAAAAAATAAAATCGTCATACAAATGATGTCTAATTTATTGAAAATCAGACTTTTACAAGTATTCTTTCTGCTGTTGGTTTCATTCCAACTTTCTGCTGCTGATGCTAAAGCGGGTAAAACCCTTTTCATCACGAACTGTGCACAATGTCATGCTAAGAACATGAAAGACAAGCTGACAGGTCCACCACTCGCCAAAGCTGTAGAGAATTGGGGTGGTGACATGAAGCTATTGTATTCATGGGTACGGAATTCACAAGCGATGATTGCTTCTGGCAATGCGCGTGCAGTTGCGGTATGGAATGAATATAAGCCAACGCAAATGAATGCGTTTCCAACATTAAAAGATGAAGATATTGATAATATCTTCGCTTATGTTGATGAAACGGTTAAAGGCGGTGGTGCTACAGCAAAAGTAGGACCTGTTGCAGAAGGTACAAAAGCGGAAAAAGAAGACAACACCTTATTATATGGTGTCGCATTCTTCATTTTGGGCGCTTTGGCAATTGTCTTATCTCGTATCATCAATAACCTTAAAAAAACGTCGGCAGAACAAGCAGGTGAAAGTTTCACCGAAAGAACTTGGACAGAGGCTTTGACAAGCAAAGGGGTTGTAGGATTTATCATTTTCGCTTTAATTGTATTGGGTGGTTACACGACCGTCAATAATGCGATTTCATTTGGTCGCCAACAAAACTATGCGCCCGACCAACCTATCAAGTTCTCACATGATACACATGCGGGTATCAATAAAATTGATTGCCAATATTGCCATGACGGTGCGCGTCGCTCTAAAAGCGCAGTTATTCCTGCTACTAATACGTGTATGAACTGCCACAAAGCGATTAAAGTCGGTTCGAAATACAAAACAGCGGAATTGACAAAGATTTTTGTTTCAACTGGTTTTGACCCATATACAAGTCAGTATATTGAGAATTATGACAATTTGAAAGAAGAAGAAGTAGCCGCTATCTTCAAAAAGTGGATTTCATTCAACTATCGTGACGAGCGTAAAATGGATGCGGAAGGAAAAGCTTCTGCGGACGAGCAAGCTTTCGTCAATGAGCAATGGGATGATATCGCTTCTTCTTTGAAGACGGAATATAAAGATAAAGTTCAAGGACCGATTGAGTGGAAACGGATTCACAACTTACCTGACCACGTTTACTTCAACCATGCGCAACACGTTGCAGTTGGGAAAGTACAATGTCAAAGTTGCCATGGTAAAGTTGAAAAAATGGAAGTTATGAAGCAACATGCCCCCCTCAGTATGGGCTGGTGTATCAACTGCCACAGAGGTACGGAAGTGAAATTTAAAGACAATGATTTCTATAAAAACTATGCGCGTTACCACGAGGAAATCAAAAAGGGCACGCGCGAAAAAGTAACGGTGGAAGATATAGGCGGTTTGGAATGCCAAAAATGCCACTATTAATTGATTATTGATTATTGTTGATTGATTAATATGAATAAGATACCACATGCTGTTTTGTTGTTTATGAGTGCTTTTATGGGTACTTTGATTTATGATTATTTTACAAACGATGGTACGTTTAATTGGGTTAGAAATATTTTTGTTTCGCTCTCAATGACTTTGGTACTTGTTTATATAGGCTATCGAAAGAAGAAAAATGATTAAAAATAG
>JANMJN010001081.1:0-2503 GCA_031371355.1 Saprospiraceae bacterium | reverse complement strand
TGTATCCACACTTCCCAAAACGAGGACTTCAGAGAAAAATTTCCCAATCTGTTTTTTAGGAAAGTTTGTAACGGCAATAATCTGCTTGCCCAACAAGTCTTCTTTTGTGTATAAAACCGTGATTTGAGCGGAACTGCGTTTGATACCCATGTCTTCTCCAAAATCAATCGTCAGTTTAAAAGCAGGTTTGCGCGCTTCTGGAAAATCTTCGACGGCGATAATTGTACCGACATGCATTTCGACTTTATGAAAATCGTCGTAAGTAATCATCTTTTTTTAATGGTGAATGGTGAATGGTGAATTTGCTGTTTCATTTTTTGAACATTTGAACGATGTGTAAAACGATTTCAACGCTCATAATGGCGGTTAAAGCAAGACCAAGCAGCCGCATCCATGTTCCGTTTTCTTTGCGAAATTGGTCTGCCATGGGTTGAGTAGATGGTGAAAATCGCATTTTCCCTGTCGCAAAACGATAAGAGAAAAAACCAATCGCCAGAAAAACGAACTCGAATAGTAAGCCGATGTATTCCATGATTAAGTGAAAAGTTATAAGTGAAAAACGAAAAATAAAAAATGAGCTTTTATTTTTCACTTTTCGTTGTTCACTTTTCATTTAAATTTCTTCAAAATTACCTGTTTGTGTATTCTTTTTAACTTTATTGTAATCAAAAAAACGTCCATTCATAACGATATAGACGCCATGTGGCAATGTTTGAACGAAAGCCAAGGCAGAACCGAGATTGAAAAAACCATCGCTCGAAGTGCCGAACGCATAAGGTACCATCGCACCCGTCAGTACAATCGTCTTTTCGATGTTCTCAGCCGCTAAGATAGTCGCTGTTTTGACCATCGTGTCTGTGCCATGCGTTAAAATGATTTTATCACTTGCCGCTAAACGGCAATTATGTACCATGATTTGACGGTCAGCATCGGTCATTTTGAGGCTGTCAATCATCATGAGGGTTTTAACATCAAAATCAATCGTACACCGCCCGCGTTCGAGCATGGATTTGAGATGTGTGTCTTTGAAATACAATTCTCCTGTGATGTAGTTGTATTCTTTGTCGAATGTACCGCCTGTAACGAATATTTGAATCATTTTTTGATTGATTATTTGTGATTGATGATTGATGATAGAGGAGACCACCGATGACACTGATAGGACGGATTTTCACTGATTTTTTTTTAGTTCCATAGAGGATGACAAAAAGAAAATCAGTGAAAATCCGTCCTATCTGTTCCATCAGTGGTCTCTCTTATATTTCTATTTCATAAAAAGTTTCTGACGCACTCAAAACATCTATATAAGTTATTGAAGTTTCAAGCCCTTTCCATTCGTATCGTTCAATATCTGAGACTTTGGTGTGACCGACAATTTGGTGATAACCAAACAAATAATCATCATCCGTCTCCGATTTATCTGCCCAAATAATGCCACCAGATGGATCCTTTCCGCCCCGCAAATGGCTGGCTTGAAACAGGACTTCGCGAGCTTTTTCATCAAGATACATATCATTTAAAATGTCGGCGAGAGATATAGGATTAGAGCCAAAATACTTAATGTTCTCGCCATACCATGTCTTTGAAACGCCTGCATGAGTGAACAAATAGTTCTTCACTTGATAAGCCACTTGGAATAAATCCTTGTTTGCCACAAACAATTCGGTCAATGCCTCTTGGCTGTTTTTCATAAAACCATTTTGTGGAAAATCAGGATAGAACAAGTAATGGACGTCGTGATTGCCCAAAAGCAAGACGATTTTATCAGGCATTGCCTTTTTTAAGGCGATGATTTCCTTTAAATTGTTGATAATATCTTGTTCAGAAATTGTGCGACTGTCCACATAGTCACCTATAAACACGACTTTATCAAAAGCACCAATATCTATCTTTTTCCAAGCATTTCTGCCGTGAATATCTCCTATGGCTATAATTTTCATGGGGCAAATATCTGTTTTTTATTTTAGAAGCACCCCCTCAGTATCCGTTCTCTTTTTCAAGAAATAAAAAGCCGCACAATGTTCATGAAACATCGAGCGGCTTTTTTTGTGAAAAACAGAAGTGGATATTGCGATTAACCCGCCCCCAGTTTTATTATCTTCCTTAATTGAACAATCAAATAAATAAGCGTGCCCCAAACGCCAATGATGATAGAATATGCTAAAAATATCAACCAATAAGGAGATCGGAATTGCGTTGCCCACAAGGTTCGTTTTGAAAAGAAATCGGTATCTTCCTTGGTGGCGATGCCCCAAGGCGTGCTCTTTTCGACGAGGAGGTTGCCTAAAGTTTCATTGTCTTCTACTTTTGCGACAAGGGTCATGTTACCATCTTTGTCGCCGGGTAAAAGGGTTTTCTTTAATTCAACAGTCACCGTGCCGCTTGAATCGGTTGTATAAGTTTGTTCATCGCCCGCAGAAAGAACACCGCCAAGACGTTGGATACCAACTTTCATTTCCACATCTTTTGCAGGAACCCAAGCGTTTTTTTCAAATTGCATGAC
>JANMJN010001079.1:0-13904 GCA_031371355.1 Saprospiraceae bacterium | reverse complement strand
GGTCAAGGTGGCAATCGTGGTCCTGGCGGCGGTCAAGGTGGCAATCGTGGTCCTGGCGGCGGTCAAGGTGGACCAAAGCGTTAATAATTGATTAATGTTTATGGATTAATGTCTATTTCAAGCAATAATAATCATTAATACATAAAAAAATAATCAATCATTACTCTTCAGTATATTTGCGCTTTTTTTAGCAAATGTTTAGAAAATAGAATAAAAATTCAAACAAAAACTGTATTTTTGCATCCGCTTTAAAAGAGCAATACAAGAAGTCGAGTTTTTGAACGATAAATAAGCGATTTTAAGTCGCAAAAAAATACGTTTGAACAATGTTACAGCCGAAAAGAACAAAGTTTCGCAAGCAGCATAAGATGAAAAACGAGGGTTTGGCATGGCGTGGTAGCACCGTATCATTCGGTACTTTCGCCCTCAAATCAACGATGCACGTCCGGTTGACAAGCCGTCAGATTGAATCGGCACGTATTGCGATTACACGTTTCATGAAACGTGAAGGAAAAGTCTGGTGCTTGGTTTTTCCTGACAAGCCGATTACCTCAAAGCCTGCGGAAGTTCGTATGGGTAAAGGTAAAGGCGCGCTCGACCATTGGGTGGCGCAAGTACAACCAGGTAGAATCATTTTCGAGATAGACGGCGTTACAGACGAAGTCGCTCGGGAAGCACTTCGCCTTGGTGCACAAAAATTACCGTGCTTAACGAGAACCGTTACACGTACCGACTATGTTGGTTAATTAATAATTTGACAATCAACGTTTTAAATAGTTATTTTAAAATGGCAAGCGAAAAAAATACTTGGCACGACATGCCCGAAGAGGAACTTGAAACATCAGTTTCGGCTTCGAAAAGCGAAATTCAAAAAATGAATTTTGAAAAAGCGATTCGTGGCATAACCGACAATAGTCAGTTCAAAAAAACACGCCAAAACATCGCCCGCGCACTGACGGAATTGCGTAAACGCGAAATGGCTGAATATACAGCTGAAGATTTGGAAATGCGTTCACGCATCCGCGCCCGTCGCGCCCGTTTGAAAAAAGCGTAATATTAGGTTTTTGGATTTTAGACTTTAAGACTAAAGGTAGTTTTGAAAAATGTCTATAAATCTTAAAATCTTCAATCTTAAAATCTTGTTAAGATAATGAGTGCCGAAAGAAATCTTAGAAAAACCCGTATCGGTGTTGTGTCAAGTAGCGCACCCGAAAAAACAATTACGGTAAAAGTCGTTCGTAAAATCATGCACCCGATGTATGGTAAGTACATGAAAAAAACGTCAAAATTCCATGCACATGACGAAATCAACACCGCTGGTGTAGGTGATACCGTCTTAATCATGGAAACCCGCCCCCTCAGTAAAACGAAGCGGTGGAGACTCGTTGAAGTCATCGAAAAAGCGAAATAATTTTTTTAGTTATGAGTTATGAATTATGAGTTATGAATTTCTGAAAATTCTCCATAATTCCGCTAATCGTAGCATTAATTAATAATATTCAACTGTAAAAGAAAATGATACAGGCAGAATCAAGACTAAGAGTAGCAGACAATAGCGGCGCAAAAGAAGTGCTTTGTATCCGCGTTTTAGGCGGTTCAAAACGTCGTTATGCTTCCATTGGCGATAAAATTGTTGTGACGGTTAAAGACACATCTCCGGGTGGTGTTAAAAAAGGTTCGGTTTCGAAAGCCGTTATCGTTCGTACACGCAAAGAGATTCGTCGTAAAGACGGTTCATATATTCGTTTCGACGACAACGCTTGCGTCCTTTTGAATGCAGCCGATGAGCCACGCGGCACACGTATTTTCGGACCCGTTGCACGTGAATTACGCGAACGCGATTACATGCGTATCGTTTCATTGGCACCAGAGGTACTTTAATTTTATTGATTATTTTCAAATTTTTTGAAATAAAATGGCAACTAAAAGATTCGCACCTAAACGCCACGTCAAAACAGGCGACCAAGTTATGGTCATCACTGGCGAAGACAAAGGCAAAATAGGCACGGTGCTAAGGGTTTTTCCAACGGACAACAAGGCAGTCGTCGAAGGTATCCGAATGGTTAAAAAACATCGCAAACCGACGCAAGAAACACCGGGCGGTATTGATGAGATGGAAGCCCGTATTAATATCTCGAACTTAATGGTCGTTGACAGCAAAGGTACGCCGTCACGTATCGGTCGTCGGTTAGAAGACGGTAAATTGGTTCGGTATTCTAAAAAATCAGGTCAAACGATTAAATAATGAGTTACGTTCCTAGACTTCGGACTAAATACCAAGCTGAAATTGCACCCGCTATGATGGAGCAATTTCAATACAAAACGGTGATGCAAGTGCCGAAAATCACTAAAATCTGCATCAACCAAGGCGTTAATGGTGCAACACAAGACAAAAAATTGATTGAAGTATCTCTTAATGAGATTTCAGCAATTGCAGGTCAAAAAGCGGTGTCATCAAAAGCACGCAAATCTGTCTCTAACTTCAAACTTCGGGAAGGTATGCCAATCGGTGTACGTGTAACCCTTCGTGGTACTCAGATGTATGAGTTTTTGGATAGATTGATTACTGTTGCTTTGCCACGTGTTCGTGACTTCAAAGGCATCAATGATAAGAGCTTCGATGGACGTGGAAATTATACGCTGGGTATCACCGAGCAAATCATTTTCCCTGAAATTGACATTGATAAAATCAATAAAATTCAAGGTATGGACATCACATTCGTGACAACAGCACCTACTGATGCCGAGGCATTGGCGTTGTTGAAAGGAATGGGTATGCCGTTCAAAAAATAATTTTTAGTATTTGTTTTTAGTGTTTCGTTTAAACATCAAATACTAAAAATTAACACGTAAAAAAAGAAATGGCTAAGAAATCAATCATTGCAAGAGAAAAGAAACGTGCTAAAATGGTGGTGAAATACGCCGAAGTACGTGCTAAACTCAAAGCTGAAGGTAACTGGGAAGAACTCGACAAGTTGCCACGCAACGGGTCGAAAGTGCGCCAACACAATCGGTGTCAACTAACGGGTCGCCCCAAAGGTTACATGCGTAAGTTCGGCGTCAATCGTTACCTTTTCCGCTTGATGGCTTTAGAAGGCAAATTGCCAGGCGTAACAAAAGCGTCTTGGTAAAAATGATGAATGATAAACGATGAATAATAAATCGCAAGTGATTTTAATACATAAATTCATCCTTTTAATTCATTATTCATTGTTGAAAATAATATTTTTGATCTGAGGCAGGTCTGTTTCACACCTTTTAGCGGATACCCCCTCAGTATCAACATAAAAAAAAATCAAAAATTGCTATAAAATGGCAGTAACAGATCCAATAGCTGACTTCCTTACGCGCATTCGTAATGCACAAATGGCAGGTCACAGCATCGTTGAGATTCCAGCGTCAAACATGAAAAAACGTTTGACAGAAATCCTTTACGACCAAGGTTATATCTTGAAATACAAGTTCGAGGACGTAGCAGGTCAAGCAGGTCTTATCAAAATCGCTTTGAAATATGACCCGCAGACCAAAGAACCCGTTATTCGTTCTTTGAAACGTGTTTCAAGACCCGGCTTGCGTCAATACCGTAGCGCCAAAGAGGTGCCACGTGTTATTAGTGGCTTGGGTATAGCTATCGTCTCGACATCTCGTGGTGTAATGACAGACAAAGAAGCACGCCAACTCAATGTAGGTGGTGAATTATTGTGCTATATTTATTAATGTTGTCAACCATTTTGGTGCTTTTTTAAGTATCTCAATGCCCTTGAAACATTCAAAAAAAAAGTTAGAAATCTTTTAAACTGATATAAAAGATGTCAAGAATAGGTAAAATGCCCATTGCTTTGCCGGCAAAAGTTGAACTTCAAGTCAGCAAAAGCAATTTGGTAACGGTTAAAGGTCCGAAAGGAACGCTTACTCAACAGGTTGACCCAGACATCACGGTCGCCGTTGAAGATGGACAAATCAAAGTCACACGCCCGACTGACCAAAAGCGTCACCGTGCATTGCATGGTTTGTATCGCTCATTGGTTTCAAACATGGTGCAAGGTGTCAGCGAAGGTTATACTGCGCGGATGGAACTTGTCGGTGTTGGTTTCAAATTGGAGCCGAAAGATGGTAACATCTTATTCACATTGGGTTTTTCACATCCAATTGAAATGACATTGCCTAAAGAGGTTGAATTTACAACGAAGATGGAGAAAGGTTCTCCTCCGACACTCCTCTTAAGCAGTTTCGATAAGCAATTGCTTGGCTCTGTTTGCGCTAAAATACGGTCGTTCCGTACGCCTGAACCTTACAAAGGGAAAGGTATTCGCTTCCACGGTGAAGTTGTTCGTCGCAAAGCGGGTAAAACAAGCGGTAAGAAGTAAAAATGGATTGTTAAGTTATGGGGTGCATTTACCCCCCTCAGTAAAAAGTTCTTTGTGGGACTTTGTATTGTTAAACTTGATGATTAAGATATTCATTTCATTATGTCCGAGTTCAGGGTTTTCCGATACACATCGGAATAGGCGTTTTGAAATTTAATTTATAAAATAAAAATGCGTTTTCAAACATGAAAATGACAGTGAAAGAGCGTCAAGCTCGTATCCATAGAAGAATTCGTGGTCGTGTAAGCGGCTCGACAGCACGTCCACGTTTGGCGGTTTTCCGTTCAAACAAAGGTATTTTCTGCCAAATCATTGACGATTCAGTTGGTCAAACATTAGCAGCAGCTTCGTCAAAAGAAACGACTAAAGCAACTAAGACAGAAATGTCTAAAGCTGTTGGTCTTTTATTAGCTGAAAAAGCTAAAGCGGCTGGTGTCACAAAAGTGGTCTTTGACCGTGGCGGTTATTTGTATCATGGTCGTGTGAAAGCTTTAGCTGAAGGCGCACGCGAAGGAGGCTTAGAGTTTTAATTTCGAGATTTTAAGATTTGAGATACCCCTCAGTATAAAAATCTTAAAGTCGAAAAATCTTTGTACTTAAAATCAAAAAAGAAGCCCAATGGCAAGAGATAATCAAAAAGCGGCTGCCGCAGGTGGCGAGAACGCAGGTGAATTTAAAGAGAAAATGGTGTCACTCAACCGCGTTGCAAAAGTAACGAAAGGTGGTCGTACATTCAGTTTTGCTGCCATCGTTGTTGTCGGAGACGGCAAAGGAACGGTTGGTCAAGGCTTAGGCAAGGCTCGTGAGGTATCTGATGCTATCCAAAAAGCAGTAGAAGATGCTAAGAAAAACCTTATCAAAGTGCCTATCAATAAGGGAACTATCCCTCATGAAGTGCTCGGTAAGTACGGCGCAGGTCGCATTTTGTTGAAACCAGCATCGGAAGGTACGGGTGTTATCGCTGGAGGTGTTATGCGTGCAGTCCTTGATATGGCAGGTATCCACAATGTTTTGGCAAAGTCTCAAGGTTCATCAAACCCACATAACGTTGTGAAAGCAACTTTGAACGGTTTGTCGCAATTGCGGACACCACAACAAGTGGCTAAAACACGACGTATCGATGTTTCAAAAGTATTTAACGGCTAATTACCGATTTGCGGTTTTAAAATCGTAAATCCCAAATTGTAAATCGAACAATGGGAAATATTAAAATAACGCTTGTAAAAAGCACGATTCACCGTCCGAGAGACCAAAAGGACACGGTAAAGGCTTTGGGTATTCGCAAAATGAATCACTCAGTCGTAAAAGAATCAAACCCACAAATCATGGGTATGGTCAAAAAAGTAGCTCACCTCATCAAAGTTGAGGAAGCTTAAATCATTGATGATTGAAAAATGCCCCCCTCAGTATGAGCGGGTTTTTTTCTGAAAAAAATCAATCAGCAATATTCAATTGAAAAAATTTCTTCAACGATGGAATTGAATAATCTTAAACCTGCAAAAGGTTCGACCCATAGAATTAAGCGCATCGGTCGCGGTCAGGGTTCAGGGCACGGTGGTACATCTACACGTGGTCACAAGGGTGATAAAGCGCGTTCTGGTCACAAAAACAAGCGTAGCTTTGAGGGCGGACAAACACCGATGCAACGTCGTTTGCCAAAACGTGGTTTCAAAAACCCGTTCCGTGTCGAGTATGTGCCTTTCAACTTAGCTCAATTGCAAGCATGCGCTGAAAAGCATGGTGTAACTGAAATTACAGCTGCATTTTTGTACGAAAAAGGCTATACAAAGCGTGACGATCTCGTTAAAATATTGGCTAACGGTGAATTGACTACGGCATTGACCATTACAGCACATGGCTGTTCTGAAAAAGCAAAAGCGGCTGTTGAAGCTGCTGGTGGAACTCTCACAGTTGCGTAACTTTTAAGTGCTTAAAATCGTTGAACACCTCGTTCAATGATTTTTTTACTTTTAAAAATAAATATCCGATGAATAGGCTTATTCAGACGTTCAAAAATATTTGGAGCATTCCAGAACTTAAGCAGCGACTGCTTTATACTCTTGCGCTTTTGTTTGTTTTCCGCGTGGGTACCTTTGTCCTCTTGCCGGGTGTCAACGCACAGGTGTTAGCAAGCATGGCAAAAAACACGGCAGGACGTACCGACCTTTTAGGTTTGCTCAATACATTTACAGGCGGCGCATTCGCTAAGGGTGCGATTTTCGCTTTAGGGGTAATGCCTTATATCACGGCTTCGATTATCATTCAATTGTTGTCTTTTGCAGTGCCTTACTTTCAACGTCTTCAGCAGCATGAAGGCGAATCTGGGCGTAAAAAACTGAATCAAATGACGCGCTTTTTGACGATTCTCGTAACGATGATTCAAGGTTCGGGTTATTTGACATATCTAACGACTCAAGGTGCGATTGCGCCAGGTTTGAGTCCTGTTGTTTTCTGGTTTTCAGGTATCATCATTCTCACTTCGGGAACTATTTTCGCCATGTGGCTCGGTGAACGCATAACTGAGAAGGGTATAGGCAACGGTGTTTCTTTCATCATCATGGCGGGCATCATTGACCAATTTCCTCAAGCCGTTGCAGCAGAGTTTCAGTTGCAAAGCGGTTTTGGTTTCGTCATCGAAATGGCAATTTGGTGTGTTATTGTCTTAGGTATTATCGTTGTTATTCAAGCCGTACGTCGTATTCCATTGCAATTTGCAAAACGTATGGTAGGCCGCACAGGGGCGCAAGTGCCTGCTGCAGGTAATCGAGATTATTTGCCTATCAAATTGAATGCTGCGGGTGTTATGCCTATCATCTTTGCACAGGCGATGATGTTCATTCCTTCTACAATTGCTCAATTTATGTCAGGTTCTGGCAACCCAACGGGTTTTTTAGCACAATTGAATGATTATACCTCATTACCACATAACTTGTTCTACTTCCTTTTAGTGGTTGTGTTTACTTATGTGTACACTGCTTTGATTGTCAATCCACGTCAATATTCTGAGTATTTGAAGCGTCAAAACGCTTTTATTCCAGGTGTAAAGCCGGGTGAAAATACAGCTGAATTTATTGACTCGGTTACAACAAGAGTGACGCTTCCTGGCGCAATTCTCCTTGGATTGATTTCGATTCTTCCTGGTTTAGCCGCTTTTATGGGTGTCAATTCTGGTTTTGCACGTTTCTTTGGTGGTACGTCTGTACTCATTATGATTGGTGTAATTCTCGACACATTGACTCAAATTCAGTCGTATTTATTACTTAGCAAGTACGATGGTCTTATCAAAGGGGGTAAGATTGAAGGACGTGGTGGTTTGGTTGCTGTAGGCGAAGGCGGTATTTAAAAAAACAAGACATGTTTCAATCACCAGATAAGAAAGAAATTTATTATAAAACAGACGATGAAATCGCTTTGATTCGAGCAGCCTGTTTGCTTAATTGCGAAGCTATTGCTTACGTCGGTTCTTTGATAAAGCCAGGTATCACAGGTAGTTTCCTTGACCAAAAAGCTGAGGAATTTATCCGTGACCATAAAGCTGTTCCTGCTTTTAAAGGGTATCGCGATTATCCGAACACTTTGACAGTTTCTATCAATGAACAAGTTGTTCATGGTATTCCAAGTGATAGAGAGTTCGCGGAAACAGATATTATTTCTGTTGATTGTGGTGTGATGTTGAATGGTTACTTTGGCGATGCGGCTTATACGTATGCTTTGCCAGGAGTGACCCCCTCAGTAATGAAGCTTCTTCAAACAACTAAATTGTCTCTTTACAAAGGTATAGAACAAGCGATTGTCGGAAAAAGAATAGGCGATATTGGTTTTGCTATATTTGAATTGTGTGAAAAACAAAACAAATTTGGTGTTGTCAGAGATTTGGTCGGTCATGGATTGGGCAAAAATCTGCACGAAGACCCAGATGTACCCAATCATGGCAAACGTGGAAACGGTGTTGTTTTGAGAAAAGGTTTGGTTATCGCAATCGAACCGATGATAAACATGGGGACTAAAGATGTCCTCAGTATGAGCGATGGTTGGACTATTATTTCAAAAGATAAAAAGCCATCAGCACATTATGAACATACTATTGTCGTTCGTCCGAACAAGGCTGAAATATTATCAGACCACTCTGGTATAGAAGAAGTTGAAAAGAAAAATGAAAATCTTTTGGCAGTCACGATATAATAACCGATATTTGCACGCCAAAACAGAAATGTGTTTTGTATTTGAGATACAATACGTTTACGCAGCGCATAAGTTTTTGTTTCTCAATACCTTATGAAAATGCAGTTCTGAAATTTCATATAACAAAATAAAATTTGGATGGCAAAAAACGACTTAATAAAATTAGATGGCATAGTTGACGAAGCCTTGTCAAACGCCAATTTTCGCGTTCGTCTAGAGAATGACCATGTGATACTCGCTACGATTTCTGGAAAAATGCGTATGAACTACATCCGTATTCTGCCCGGGGACAAAGTAGCAGTAGAGATGTCTCCATACGATTTGACGCGGGGTCTTATCTGTTATCGTTATAAATAGAGAATAAATAGTCAATTAACAATAATCAATTGTCTCGTCATGAAAGTCAGACCTTCTATTAAAAAGCGTTCTGCTGACTGCAAAATTGTCCGTCGTAAAGGCAAATTGTATGTCATCAACAAAAAAAATCCGAAGTACAAACAACGTCAAGGATAATTCTGGTGATTGAGTGATTGGGTGATTATAGATATTAATATCACATAATCACATAATTACGTAATCGCATAATCTTTAATCTCGTATTTAAAATGGCTCGTATTGCAGGTATAGACTTACCAAGAAATAAGCGCGGCGTTATCGGTTTGACGTACATTTACGGCATTGGTCGCTCATCAGCTAGTGAAGTTCTTCTCAAAGCTGGTGTTAGTGAAGATACCAAAGTTATCGAATGGACTGATGAGAACATCAAAATGATCTCTCGCATTGTCAACGACGAGTACAAAGTCGAAGGTGAACTTCGTTCTGAAGTACAACTCAGCATCAAACGTTTGATGGACATTGCTTGCTATCGTGGTTTGCGTCACCGTAAAGGCTTGCCTTTGCGTGGTCAACGTACACGTACTAACGCACGTACTCGTAAAGGTCGTCGGAAGACTGTTGCTAACAAGAAAAAAGTTGGTAAGTAATCTTAGGTTTATCGTTCATGGCATTGAATTCTGTTCTATGTTTATCAAACGACAAACGATTAACTCTCATTTCAAAAACGTTCAAGGATTGACCCCCTCAGTATAGACGGGACAAAAACCAGAACTAAAAAGCTGAAAAGGCAAAATGGCAAAAGCAGCAAAAGGCGGTGCCGCCAAAGGCGGTAAGGCTAAGAAAGTCAAAAAAAGAGTAGTGCAGGTAACACCTGATGGCGCTGCTCACATCCACGCCAGTTTCAACAATATCATCGTCTCCATGACCAACAAACAAGGTCAAGTCATCTCTTGGGGTACGGCTGGTAAAGGCGGTTTCCGTGGTTCAAAGAAAAATACACCTTATGCTGCGCAAGTGGCAGCAACTGATGCCGCCAAAGTGGCTTATGATGCGGGTATGCGTTTCTGCGAAGTATTCGTAAAAGGTCCTGGCTCAGGTCGTGAAGGTGCAATTCGCGCTATTGATGCAGCAGGTATCAAAGTCACGTTTATTCGTGATATGACGCCAATGCCGCACAACGGATGCCGTCCTCCTAAGAAAAGACGTGTATAATATAGAAAATTGGTTTTCTGCTCGAATCTTTTCGAACATCACGATAAACCAATCCTTAAATAATTATCATTAGAAATTAATCGTCAATAGAAAATGGCAAGATATACTGGTCCTATCGCAAAAAAAGCTCGTGCTTTTGGTGAAGCAATTTATGGCAACGATAAGGCATTCGAGCGTAAAAAATATCCTCCGGGACAACACGGGCAGACACGTAAGCGCAAGCAAAAGTCTGACTATGGTGTTCAATTGATGGAAAAGCAAAAAGCGAAATACACTTACGGCGTTTTAGAACGTCAGTTCCGCAAAACTTTCCATGAAGCCACAAAACGGCATGGTGTTACTGGTACGGTTCTTCTTCAATTATTAGAGTCAAGGCTCGATAATGTAGTGTTCCGTCTTGGTATCTCTCCAACTCGTCGTGGTGCACGCCAATTGGTTTCACACAAACACATAACACTGAATGGTGTTATCAACAATGTTCCGTCCGCTTTCGTCCGTCCGGGCGATGTGGTCGCTGTTCGTGGTAAATCACGCAACAATGGCAACCTTGAAGGTGTAGGAATCAATCGTGATATCAAGAAATCACCTTGGCTCGATTGGAATGCAGACAAATTGGAAGGTAAATTTCTCGCTTATCCAGAGCGTGACCAAATACCTGAAAAACTCAACGAACAGTTGATTGTTGAATTGTACTCTAAATAAAGATGAAATATAAATGATGAATGATGAATGGGTTACATTTTGTCATTCATCATTTATCATTCATAATCATAGATATTCCCCTTCTCTTACTTTTATAGAACTAATCAAGCATGGCAATATTGAATTTCCAGAAACCCGACAAAATCGTTCTTAACAAGGCAACCGAATTCGAAGGTCTTTTCGAATTCAAACCTTTGGAACCGGGTTTTGGTCAAACTGTTGGTAACTCTCTACGTCGCGTACTTCTGTCGTCGTTGGAGGGTTTTGCTATTTCGGCGGTACGCATAGCTGGCGTTGACCACGAATTCGCAACCATTCGCGGCGTTGTTGAAGATGTCGTTGACATCATTCTGAACTTGAAACAAGTTCGTTTGAAGCAACTTATTTCTGGCGATGATATGCGCGAAGAAAAAATTTATTTAACTGTCAGTGGTCAAGACAAGTTCACGGCTGGCGATATCGAGGAAGCAACAAATGTGTTCAAAATTATGAACCCGCAACTCGTTATCTGCAACATGGAACCCAGCGTCTCTCTCGAAATGGAATTAACCATTACGAAAGGTCGCGGTTACGTTCCTGCTGATGAAAACTTACCGAAAGACGCGCCAATTGGTGTTATTCCGATTGATGCTATCTATACGCCTATCAAAAACGTATCTTATCGCGTCGAATCTTTCCGTGTAGGTCAACGTACCGACTACGAAAAACTCGTTATTGAAGTCAAAACAGATGGTACGATTCATCCAGAAGATGCAGTGAAGGAATCTTCACGCATTTTGATTCAACACTTGATGTTGATTACAGATGAAAACATCACTTTCGACGACGAGAAAAACCGCGAAGAAAACGTTGTGGATGAACACATCCTCCACATGCGTAAGTTGTTAAAGACATCTCTCGAAGACCTAGATTTGTCTGTTCGTGCTTACAACTGTTTGAAAGCGGCGAAAATCAATTCATTGGGTGAAATGGTTCGCTATGACACGCATGAGTTGTTGAAATTTCGTAATTTCGGTAAAAAATCACTCGTCGAAATCGAAGAGTTGTTGCAAGACAAAGGCTTGTCATTTGGCATGGACTTGTCAAAATACAAACTCGACGAAGAGTAAAATAATGTATAATGGATAGTTGATAATGGATAATTTTCCGTTATCAACTTTCTATTTATAATTCAAATAATTTTTTTAACTGCTTTATGATTATCGTCATGAGCGGAAATATTTAGTTTATAGTTTATAGTGGATAATGAATAATGGAAAATGGAAAATGGATAATAATAATAAGAATTATCCATTATCCATTTTCCATTATTCATTATCCATTATCCATTATCCATTAAAAAAAATCCTGCTCCGATGTTATAAAGTTTAATCTTTCTCAAAAATGAGACACGGAGATAAAGTAAACAATCTCGGACGTAAGAAAGGACACCGCATCGCGCTCCTTAAAAACATGTCAAAAGCGTTGATCGAACACAAACGCATCAGTACAACACTCGCAAAAGCTAAGGCTTTGCGCGTTCATATTGAGCCACTTATCACGAAGTCGAAAGACAATACCACTCACTCGCGTCGTGTTGCTTTCAGTATGCTTCAAGACAAAGAGGCTACAAAAGAATTGTTTGACGTCATCGGACCAAAAGTAATGGATCGTCCAGGTGGTTATTGCCGCGTCATCAAAACGGGTTTCCGTCAAGGTGACGGCGCAGAAACAGCTTTGATTGAACTCGTTGACTTCAACGACATCGTTCTCGAAGCAAAAGCTGCGACTCCTGCTAAGAAGAAAACACGTCGTAGTCGTGGTGCTGCCACTAAAGCTGCTACAACAACGGTTGTTGAAAATACAGAAGTTGGGGAAAATACTGAGGGGACTGCTGAAGCATAACCATTTTCCGATTTTTTTCTTTAAAAAACCGCATCAGGCTTTGTCTTGATGCGGTTTTGTTTATTATGATTATTTTTGACATCAAAATTGAAGTATAATATGAACAACAACGACATTTTACGCCGAATCCGCTATACGTTCAACTACAATGATGTGAAAATGATGCACATATTTGGTTTGGCGGACAGTGAAGTCTCGCGTGAACAAATCAGCAATTGGTTGAAAAAGGATGATGACCCTGATTTTCAGAGTCTGCACGACATCAAATTAGCTACTTTTCTGAATGGTTTGATTAATGACAAACGAGGTAAAAAGGAAGGTGAACAGCCAAAACCAGAGAAAACGCTGAATAATAACCTCATTTTCAGAAAACTGAAAATAGCCTTAAAATTGAAAGATGAGGATATTGTAGCCATCCTTGAATTGGCAGATATGACGATAAGTAAACACGAAATAAGTGCATTTTTTCGTAATCCCAATCAGAGCCAATATCGCCTGTGTAAGGATCAGATTTTGAGAAATTTCATTCATGGTTTGCAGATAAAATATCGTGTTGATTGATTTTTGTTTGTCATAAATTATTCAGATACCCCCTTCCGAAGGAGTTCTTTGAATCAGTATTTTCCGCCTTTTCACATTTTAATGATTATCAATTTCCGCTTTCATTATTTTTCAAGATTCTTTTATACAAGATGACCTCCCTTTTTTCACTAACAAAATAGAGGGAGGTTGTTTGCTTCTACCATATTTGAATATATAAAAAATCCCGAATCTTCTCTGACAGAAGATTCGGGATGTTGTTTTTTGATGAATCCGACCTCAAAATTTCACCGTCTCTGTCTTCTCCGCTTGTCCGTCTATATTGTAAGCCCGAATATAAAACGTGTAAGACGTACCACTTTTTACACCAAAACTATAACGAAACTGTCCTGTTAATTCATCAAATTCAAAGGTATTGACATCCTCGTCATTCACTTTGAAGATGATATAAGCCTTGGGCGTTTTTGTAATCGTTGCTGTTACGACGCTCACCAAAGGTTTAGGGTCGAAAGGGTCGGTTACGGGTTGCGTCACATTAAAGTTTGAAATCGTTGGCAAAGGGGAAACGGTATTTTCTGTTTCGCTGGGAGTTGGAATGTTTTTGTTATTGCCTTTTGTGGGTGGCACGACTATTTTTCCGTAAGTAACACGCACCGTTTTTTCATCTTTTCCATCCTTGTT
>JANMJN010001036.1:0-2465 GCA_031371355.1 Saprospiraceae bacterium | reverse complement strand
GCCTTCGTTGTAGAGATTTTGATGTATCAAAGCCATGCTTTGCACACGATTTTTACTCTCCTTGACGGCATAAGCCGCTTTTTCGTCCTTTATATTCATGGATTGCAAATCCAAAAGGCTTGAAATGACTTGTAAGTTGTTTTTAACGCGATGATGTATTTCTTTCATCAGCGTTTCCAACTCATCCGCTTGTTTTTCGATGATTGTATTCTTATTTTTTTGTTTTTTAAACTGAAAATAAGCCAATCCGCCGAGCAAAAGGGCGGTCGTCAATCCGAATAACAGGCTCAAACGCAGATTGCGCTCATCTTTAAGTTTCGCTTGTTGGAGTTGGTATTCTCTATCAAGCGATGCTTGCAATTCCTTACCCCTCAGTATCATAGAGTCTTTGAGCAGATTTTCGGTTTCGAGACTTTTTCTTTCTATTTCTAAACCTTTTCTGAGTGCTCCTTCATTCAGTAGTTGCAATTCTTGGAGTTTATTCTCATTATTGAGTAGTTTTATTTCATCTTTTGAGGAATTGACATCAAAAACCCTTTGCACGCTTTCCAAATTTAAGGCTGTGCCACCTGTATTGATCTGTCGGACTTTAGTTGTATATTTTTGATAATAATCATAAGCCGTTTTGTAGTCTTTCGCATCATAAAAAGACTCTGCCATGTTCCTGTAAACGATGGTGTATAACTCAGGCAAATCATTGGCTTGCGCTAAAGCAATGGCTGAATCGTAGTGGATCATAGCAGCCTTTTTATTATTGTCTTTTTGTAACCAATAGTTACCTTGAATCGCTAACAAACGGGCTTTTAGGCTCTCATTACTTTTATCCCATTTGACAGCATTGAAATAGCGCAACTCATCAAAAGCATTGTCCAACTTCTTCAAACGAATCAAAGCCGCCGTTTTATTCAATCGCGCCAAAGGAATATCCTTGGACAGTTGCAACGTTTCGGCAAACTGAATGGATAAATTGGCATAATAGTAAGCACTGTCAAACCGCCGATTGAAATAATAAATATCACCTAATTTTTCAGCGATGCGCAGGCAGCTTTTGTCGTCATCGAGGCTGCGTTTCAATTCAAAACACTTGCGATAGTGGCTGATGCTTTGCGTATAGTCTTGAAAGTTGCTGTAAATGAGTCCCAAATACTCCGTTGCTTCGGCTTCAAGATTTTTGTCTTTTATTGTTTGCGCTGCATAAATAGCCGCTAAGAAATTGAGCGTTGCCGTTCGGTAATTACCACCCAAATATTGCGTTCGTGCAATACCAAAACTAATCAAACCACCTTTATAATCAGCCGTAATGTCTCCCAAGAGATTGCGCGACCTAAAAAAATAACCAAAAGCCTTTCTAAGCGCATTTTTTTCTAAAAACATTTCACCACAAGCGATATTGGTCATTATACGCTTATGTATATCGTCTTCGTGCAGGGCAATATTAAAGGCTTCAACAAAAAAGGTAAGCGCTTTAATCGTATCTTTTAAACTAAATGCAGCTCCGTTGACCATCAATGAATCGTACTTTGATTGGGGTTTACTTTCCGCAATTTTGCGTAAATAATGGGTGCTATAACTCTCTTGTGCTGTTAGAAAGTTATATCCAAAAAGTACGATTATAAGGATGTGGAATGTATTGCGTACCATTTACTTTGATTATGCACCAAAGTTCGGCAATAGAAAGTAAAGTTGTATTACCCCTGCGGGTAGTATTTGGATAAAAAGAGCCCCCCTCAGTATTTTTCTCTTTTCTCACATTAAAATTGGCATTCAAGTCCAAGTTCACATTCCCCTAAAAAAAAAAGAGGCTGTCTAAAAAATTTAGTATCAACCTTTTAGACAGCCTCCATCCTATTTTAATGTATAAAAATTACGCTTTTTCAGGTTTCATCTGCGGAAAGAACAACACCTCTTGGATAGATGTTTGATTTGTCAACATCATCGTCAAACGGTCAATACCGATACCAATACCTGATGTCGGCGGCATGCCATATTCCAATGAACGCAGGAAATCTTCGTCCATCATCATCGCTTCGTCGTCACCGCGTTCAGCAAGTTTGAGTTGGTCTTCAAAACGCTCGCGTTGCTCAATCGGGTCGTTCAACTCGGAATAAGCATTCGCCACTTCTTTGCTGTTGACAAACAACTCAAAACGCTCGACAAGCCCTTCTTTTGACCTGTGTTTTTTGGTCAACGGCGACATTTCTACGGGATAGTCGGTAATAAAAGTCGGTTGTATCAAATTCGGCTCGGCTTTTTCGCCGAACAATTCATCAATCAATTTGCCTTTACCCATAGATGCTTCCACGGGGATATGGAATTGACGGCAGACACCTCTCAGTGCTACTTCGTCCATTTCGCTGACATCAATGCCTGTATATTTTTCAATCGCTCCAAAAATGGACAGGCGTTCGTAAGGTCCTTTGAAATCCACAACGTTCTCTCCGATGGTTACTTTGGTATCCCCATTG
>JANMJN010001035.1:0-5134 GCA_031371355.1 Saprospiraceae bacterium | reverse complement strand
GAACAAAATTAGACGAAATTGTTTGAAAAATCAAAAAACACCTACCCCTCAGTATTTTTATTCTTTTTTCAAACTATTATTTCACACGCAACTCCTTCTGGTTGATGATATAACGCCACTTATTCGTGCCATCAATATCATACGTTTCCATCATCAATTTGCGGTCGCCTTTGCTGCCTGAAACCGAGATTTTACCAAAATTATTGGCAATCAACAGCGAGCCTTCTACGCGTAAAGGATTCTTAAAAGCAGCCGTTTTGCTGATGTCTTTGATACCCGAAGTGACGGGAGAGCACGTAAAATCGTAGAATGGATAGAAAGTGGGCGTGAGTTGTCGCTTAATCAATTCGCTATAATGCTGGTCGCCTGAAATGAAAATAACGCCTTCAATCTTGTTTTCCATGATAAAATTCATCAATTCCTGCCATTCTGTAGGATAAAACATAAAACATTCTTTGTCAGACAATGGGTTCAAAACTTGACCACCTGTCACAATAAACTTAAACGAGGCTTCTGATGAAATCAAGCCATCTTTCAACCAATCTAATTGTTTTACGCCATAAAATTGCTTGTTAGGGTTCGGTTTGCCATCAATTGAATCGGGCAGTGTATTCGCAGAGCGATAAAAGCGGTCGTCCATACAGAAGAAATCGCAGTCGCTCCACTTAAATTTATGGTATGTACCCGCATTGTCAGGCTCGCCAAAAGTCTTATTCGCCCAATACCTTTTGAAATGAGCGAGCGATACTTCTTTGAGTTCAAACTTGCCATCCGAGTCGTTTGGTACGTAATCGTGGTCGTCCCAAATAGCGTAATTGGCACGTGTTGCCCGCAGTTTTTGCATGGTTTTATTACTAAAATTGGTCGAATAACGGTAAGCAATGCCCGAAGCAGAAGAATAATCCGCTTCTCGCAAGTACAGATTATCGCCTAACCACAGCATAAAATCAGAAGGCATATTGCCCATCGTCTCCAAAATGCGGGGGTCTTGACCATAAGGTTTACCCGGTCGGTCATACAGAGGGTCGTTGAGATAAAAACAAGAGCCAAGCAAAAAGGTGAAATCTGGTGCTGGTTCGCGCCATTCCCAAAGGCGACGTGTATGAAACGTCAATGGGAAATCAAATTTTTGCTTTACATCATCGAGCCAAACCTGATATTCATAACGCATATCCATAGCCAAGCCTTCGAGTGTCAATTTCACAGGGTTGTAGGGTCGTCTTAGTTTTTCCACATCAACCCGTACTTTTGAAATTGTCGTTTTGCCTACGATATTGTACTGAATTTCTACTTTTTGAACACTTTGAGCGACTTCGAGCCAAATCTGTACTTCCCGATGCTCAACATAACCGAGCATGGGACCCGAAATAAGTTTTTTTTCTCCTTGATTTTGAGACAATACTGAGGGGGGCATATTGAAAATGCCAATGGTAAAAAACAAGAGGTAAAGAGCCGTTTTTTTCATTGTATTAATTTTAGAGGCAAAACTATGAGTTTTTTTGGAAAAACGAACGGCGAGCCACGTTTCCATGACTCGCCGTTTCTATTCAAACGAAATGTTTGTTGTGTTAGATTTGTGATTAGCGTCCCCAACGGCTGCCACCACCGTCATCACGACGTGGACGATCGCCGCCGCCACCGCCACCGTAGCCACCACCGCCGCCGCGATTACCGCCGCCACCGTAGCCGCCACCGCCACCGCGATTGCCGCCGCCGCCGTAACCGCCGCCACCGCGACTGCCACCGCCGCCGCGAGATTCGCGTGGTTCAGCTTTCTTAACTACAATTGTGTTGCCATCAATGTCGCTACCGTCAAGGGCTTTGATAGCTTCGTCACCTTCTTTATCATCAAGCATTTCGACAAAGCCGTAGCCTTTCGAACGACCTGTTTCGCGGTCAGTGATTACGTTAGCAGATTCGACTTGACCGAACTGCTCAAATGCTTCACGCAACCCATCGCTGTCGGTGCTGAAGTTTAGTTTTGCAACAAAAATATTCATCGAAAAAAATTAAAAAATGATAAAATAAGAAATTAAAATACACAATTGAAAATGAGTGGATTCAAAAAGATAGGAAGGAAAGCTGAATGGATAAACTCGAAGACAAATAGAACCACAAAACTTCAAGGCTTCCGACTATGCCTTTAAACTCATAAGTGATTACAAAGGTAATCCTGCATGTCCAATAATCCAAATAATTTACGTATCTGCACTATTTTATTGGTACATTTCACTTGTCCAAAAATTATACCACAAACCTTTTATTTTACTGAGGGGGTGTTTAGTTCTCCTCATTAATACCGTAATTTGCGCTTACATTCAAAAACGATTAAATTTTAAAACATTCATCAAAAATTTGGGAGTACAAATAAATAACAATAACCAATTGACTCTCAATCTTTTAAATAATAAAAACAAAGCGCAACCATGTCACTTAATAGAGAAAATGTTCAGGCATATCTGTCTGGTTCAAGTTCATTTATTTCTCATCTCTTGCCAACCGAAGCCCTCCGTTTACCTGGTTATCAGACTGTTTTTTTATTTGAAAAAAAATTGGGTTCCACGTATTTTGAAGCCATAAATTCTGAAAACAAACTTAATTCCCCAATATTTTTGTCTGATAATGCTATATCACAACATGGAAATTGGCTTAAAAAAACGAATATGGTAGGCATAAATGTTCGTACAATTGGCTCTTTCTGGCATGTTTTAAAGTACGCTTTGACATTGCCAAAGGCGCAAAACTGTATCCATTTATTGCCGATTTGGGAGCCAGGTGTGGTCGCCAGTTTATACGGTATTTCCAGTTGGGAAATCAATCCCAAATTTTTCAGTTCCGAGATGCACCGCGTTTTACCGCATTTGGACACCGTCGAAAAGCAGTTTAAAGTTGTTATTAATTTACTTCATGCCTTAGGTTTTACAGTAGGTATGGATGTTATTCCACATACAGACCGCTATTCAGAAGCCGTTTTGGCAAACCCACAACATTTCGAATGGTTACAACGAGTTGACAATGATATTGTTAGACATGACAATAACTTACATAACGTTGTACAGGATTTGATTATTGATTTTTTGAAAAAAGAAGACCCCTTCCCGAAAGAATCGGGATTTCGTGCCTCAACAGTAAAACTGCCTTCCAAAGACGATTTTTTTTATAAAATGCCCGAAAGAGCGCGACTTGAAATCATGTTTGGTAAGCCTAATGAATATGGGGAACGTTTGGTACGCCGTCAGGATTTGATTCAGTTTTTGTATGACCATCATTTTGAAACAGTGCCCGCAACGATGGGACCGCCCTATCGTGGTTTAGTCGTAGATAGCGAGAGCGACGCAACAATAGATGACAAGGGACGCGCATGGAAAGATTATCGCATCACCAAGCCCGAAGCGTTTAGCCGCGTTTTTGGTCCGTTAACCCGTTTTAAACTCTACGAAAACCATGATGATAATGCAAATTGGGCAATTGATTTTTCAAAACCACGTACTGAAACATGGGCTTATGTGGCGCAACATTATGCCGATATTGCCCTCGAATACAATATGGATTTCATGCGTGGCGATATGGCACATGTGCAAATGAGACCTGAAGGCGTACCTACCGAAGCCGATGAATACTACGATATTTTAGGTTTTATCAAAAAAACGGTGGCGAAACAAATCCCTCATTTTGCTTCATTCGCTGAAACATTCCTCGCGCCGCCGGGCGTTATGGCATATGGCGATGAAGTAGCGCATCTTGAATTGTCAGATTCAGATACAACATTGGGCGATTTACAAGGTAACACTGTTGGTTCACAACGTTTTATGGATGAATTTAATCGTTATTTGAGTATTTTGCACAACCGAACAGTTGCGCCGAATTTCACGATAATGACAGGCGACAAAGACGACCCACGTTTTGACGAATATTATTTACGGGGCAACGAAGCCCGATTTTTTATCGCTATGTTTCTAACCGAAATGCCGAGTTATATGGGTTTAGGTTTTGAATTACGCGACCCACACCCAACACCTGCGCCTAATGAGCATTACACAAAACTCTACGTTTTTCATCTTGATGAAGGTGAAAATGCGACTTCTGGAGACTATGTTTGGGGCAAAAACCTTTCGCTTTTTAACCGCCTTGACAGGATGCGTTCAGTTTCAGATTGGCTTCTACCTTTGATAAAAAACGAAAAAGTAATGTGGTTGCAATTGCCTTCTTCTGCTAATTCAAATAAAGTTATTGCTTGGTCAGCAGGGAATTGGGTATTTGTGGTCAATTTAGATATTGAAAATGATGCAACACAAATCAATATACCGACCCCTCAGTATAAAAACGGTTTGAACTTGTTTTTGGAATTTACAACATTAGATTGGGGTACAAAATCAGATAATTCATTGATAATCAATAATTTGACTATTCATTTAGAAAAAATACAAGCAGGGGAAGGGCGGATTTATAGGCTTTAATTACTATTGTCCAATACTGATATTCAAGGTAGATAATTCCACCTGTAATTTCACTTTTGCTTGTAAAGCTGTAAAAACGCGCATTAAGGTATCAACAGTTGCGTTGCTTGCATTATTTTCAAGCCTTGAAATTTGAGACTTCTGTACGCCTATCAATTTACCTAATTCTTCTTGTGTCAAATGTCGCTCTTTGCGCGTTTTTTTGATGGCTTTACCAATTAAATCCATTTTAAATTCATATTCAAACTTTTCTCTGTCGGGTGTACCAACTTTGCCAATAAGTTCATCTTGTACTTCGTCTAAGGTGTATATTTTCATTTTTTATTTTTTTTAGATTTATCTTTCTCTTCAAAATAATTTGTTCGCAATTGCTTGGCTCGTTGAATTTCATTTTCTGGAACTTTACTACGCTTTTTTACAAAACCATGAGTCGAAACAACCAATGTATTTTTAGAGTCTGTCTTATCCCAAAATGCAAGCAAACGATATTGCAAACCTTGGTAAAGTGTCCTAAACTCCCAAATTTCGTCATTCAACTTCTTGAAAAGTTCAGGGTCATGTACTTTCTGTGCTTTACGAATATTATAAAGAATTTTCTCGTAATGCTTTTTATCCAAGCTTCGCAAAAATTCAAATGCTTCGTCCAAAAATAAAATGTCATATAAGTTGTTCATATA
>JANMJN010000539.1:0-3524 GCA_031371355.1 Saprospiraceae bacterium | reverse complement strand
AACGTTAACCTTATAACCACTTAACCATACAACTCATATAATAAAGTGAAAAAAGATAAAAAAGCCATACCAGATATGGCGTACAATACACAACAAGAATACCTCATTATGCCTGAGTACGGTCGTAATGTGCAACAACTTGTTCGTCATGCTCAAAAAATTGAAGAACCCGCTTATCGGCAACAATTCTGTGAGCAAATTGTGGATTTGATTCAACAACTCTATCCACAAAGCAAAAGTGTAGAGGATTATCGTGAAAAATTGTGGAAACACCTTTTTCAGATCGCCAAATACGACCTTGGTGCAACCACTCCGAGTGGCAACGTGCCAAGACCGGAAGATGCTAAAAAACGTCCTGACCGTGTGCCTTATCCATTTTCGGATACCAGATTCAAGCATTATGGCAATAATATCCAACGGCTCATACGACGTGCTGTTGAGATGGAAGACGGTCCTGTCAAAGAAGGTTTTGTTCAAACCATTGGTTCTTACATGAAATTGGCATATAAAACGTGGAATCGTGAACACTATGTCAATGATGAAATTATCAAAGGTGACCTTGAAACACTCTCTGGTGGCAAGCTTACGCTTGAAGATAACAGTCGTATTGATGGTCTTGCTAATGCCAGCAGAAATCGTGGACGTGATAGCCGTGACAACCGTAGTAGTAGTAGTAATAGTGGACGTGATAGTCGTGATAGCCGTATTACCAGTGGCGGACGTGATAACCGCGACAACCGTAATGCAGGTGGCCGTGATAATCGCGACAACCGCAATGCAGGCGGCCGTGATAACCGTAACGGAAGTGATAGTCGGGACAATCGAGGCATTAATCGCGATAACAAAAATAATAATAACAACCGTAAACGGAAATAGATTAAGTTTTTAACAACTTTTAAAAAATCGTAATCGGCGCTTGCAGCTCATTGCGATTTTTTTTATTGTAAAATATAGATAATCTTATCAAAATAGTTCTGCTTTTTCTTAGCTTTCGACAAAATTCAAAAAAACAAGATATGACTATTATCAACATGATTATTTACATTCATATAGGTTGATAATCAATGTATTATTTAACCCAAAAGTAGTTCAGCATGTTAAAAGCAATTTGTTCATTTATTCTCTTAAAGCTTTGGGGATGGAAAATCGAAACGGGTTTTCCGAAAGATGTTAAAAAATCGGTCATTGTTGTCATTCCTCATACATCAAATTGGGACTTCCCGATTGGTATTTTGTTGCGACCTGTTATTGACCTAAAAACCAATTTTGTTGGTAAAAGCAGCTTGTTTTTTTTCCCACTTGGTCTGTTAATGCGCGCTTTGGGTGGCGTAGCAGTTGACCGTTCTAAACACAATAATTTTGTGGATGCCGTTGTGGCTATTTATAATAGTCGCGACCAATTCAACCTCACAGTGACTCCAGAAGGAACACGATCAAAAGTTAAGACGCTTAAAAGTGGCTTCTACTATATCGCTTTGAAAGCAGGTGTACCTATCGTTTGCTCCAAATTTGATTGGGGAAAAATGGTCATTGGATTCAGTGAACCCTTTTATCCAACAGGTGACTATGAGAGCGATTTGCCTAAAATATTGCAATATTTCAAAGGTGTTAAAGGAAAGATTCCTGAAAGAGGCTATGATATAATGGATTGATTATTATCGATTTACGATACATTGGAAACCTATATTTTTTTATCTTTCGAAAAACAATTATGAAACAAAACGTCTTTATACTCATAGTAGGAATGGCAGTTTTAATGCTATTTATTAACAGTTCAAGCGGTTATGGTTCGGTCAATGACGAAGGTATCACAGGGGCACCAGGCGATGAGATGAGTGGTGCGAATCCTAAAACGTGTCAATATTGCCATTCGTCAGGGGCTTTTGGACCGCCAACTATGACGATTCAATTTTTGGATTCGACGGCAACCAATGTCGTAACGAGCTATTTCCCTAATAAACTTTATACAGTTCGTCTGACGATCACGGCGGGTAGTGGCACGCCCTCTGGCTATGGTTTTCAGATGATAGATATTCGCAAATCCAATAGCGCAAACCTTAAGGGTTTTTTGCCTACAACGCAACAAAATACGGGTATTCAGATTACAACTCTGCTGAAAAATGCTCGGCAATACGCCGAGCACAATCGCCGAAGCGCATCGAACCGATTTGAGGTCAAATGGCGCGCGCCGGCAACAAGTGGCTTTGGTATTATCACTTTTTATGCTGCAGGAAATGCGGTCAATGGCGATGGGGACTTGACGGGCGATGGCACGACCTTTAAAAATGCTGAACTACCTGAAGGTCGGGTTTCTACAAGAGATATTAGTGAAAACCTGAATTTCAGCCTCTCTACTAACCGTATTACTGAGGGGGTAGTCCTCAATTTATTAAGCCACGAGGTACGCCTTTTGCAAGTACGCATGACGGACCTTTCAGGGCGAACAGTCTTGCTTGATAGTTGGAAAGTTATGAATGGCGACAACCAAAAGACCTTGGATTTGAGCCGCGAAACGAAAGGGGCGTATATGATTCAAGTTATTGAAAATCAAAGTATTGTGACAAAAAAAATCATAAAGTTATAAGGCCAGAAAAACCGTTGACACACATAAAGAAATGAAAGACATGAATGTTGCTTTGTTTTATGGTCGCCGCTTTTACTGTTTTAGGATATATGTTAAAATTATCGAAAATCAGTAGGTTATACAACAATATACTGAGGGGTGTTCGTTTTGTTAATTAGCTCTTTTGTTCTATTGAATTTAGCAATATGTCAAATGCTGTTTGATATTCGATAAACTTATTTTTGAAATCTGAAATGTCTATTAAATGAAAAAAATAATCATTCCATTAGTTTTATGCTTAGTCGGTTCCGTTTTTATGGCTTGTAATAATGGTAAAACGATAAAAGTGACATCTGTGCCTTCTCATAATAACAACTCGACGCTAACAAAAAGCGGTGACAAACAGCCTGATGAAGGTGTTGAGAAAGAAGAACGCCGTGACGGTTATGTGCAGTTTGTAAAAGGAGATAACCTCGAAGCGGCTATTGCTTTGGCTAAAGCTGAGAAAAAGCCTGTTTTTATTGATTTTTATGCCGACTGGTGCGCTCCTTGTAAAGTGTTAGAGGAAAGCGTTTTTAGGGACTATGTTGTAGCAGATTATATGAATAAAAATGTCATAAATATTCGAGTTAATATCGAAAAAGGAAATGGCGCATCTTTAAAGGAGCAAATGTATGTTCGGGTATTACCAACCCTCTTATTTCTTGATTCCAATGGCGATGAGATTGCCAGAAAAGAAGCATTGCCATTGATAGAAGAATTTAAAAAAATAATGAAAACGGCTGTTTGGAAAGTGAAAAATCCATCTGGACAACCCTAATAAAACATGACTCATCCCGAACTTTGTAACAGTGCAAGTTCGGGATGATTTGTTTCCTTGAAATGGAAAGCGGTGATGAAAGCGACCAAAAGGACAGCAAAAATAGCCAAGCGGAGACGATAAAGTGGTAACCGAGCCTTG
>JANMJN010001004.1:0-10060 GCA_031371355.1 Saprospiraceae bacterium | reverse complement strand
GATTAGCCTTATTGCAAACCGCTTCAAATCCTTATTTGAGTGTCATTGGACCCATTGAATCTGCTGCAACTCGTATTAGTATTGTGGGTATTTGCAATAAATTAGCGGGTATCGCCGCCAATCTGATGTTTGGTGCGGTGTTGCTGAAAAACGTGGATGCCATTCAAAATCAAATAGATACGACAACGGATGTGGCTGTAAAAACGGGACTACTTAATGAACTGTCGGGACGTGTCGTTATGCCCTATTCAGCTATGACGGTGTTTTTATTGATTGTTGCTTTTGTCATTAAGCGTTCATCGTTGCCTGATATTTCAGAACAAGTATCAGAAGATGGAGATACGGAATTTTCACGAACGAAGACAAGCATTACTCAATTTCCGCACGTTTGGCTCGGTGCCTTGGCGATATTTATGTATGTAGGTGCTGAAGTGATGGCAGGTGATTTGATTACCGTTTATGGTAAAAATTTAGGTTTTAAGACCGATCAATATAAGTTTTTTACCAGTTTTGGTCTCATCGGCTTACTACTTGGCTACGGTTTGAGTATTTTTTTGATTCCAAAATATGTCAAACAAGAAAAATGGTTAGCGATATCGGCAGTGCTCGGTATGGCGCTAACAGTTGGTACTTATGTTGCGAGTGATTCAGTCGCTGTTGCATGTTTGGCATCTTTAGGCTTTGCCAATGCCGTTATGTGGCCTGCTATTTTTCCGCTTGGTATCCGTGGTATTGGACGATTTACGAATACAGGTTCCGCGTTATTGATTATGGGCATCGTCGGTGGAGCATTGATACCACCGTTTTATGGTTGGTTGTATGAAAAATCGGGTTTGGGACTTGATTTCCGTTCTGCATTTTTATTCATAATGTTGACATGCTACGCCTATATTTTATGGTTCGGAAGACGAGGACATAAAATTGGTTTTAAGTAGAAACGGTTCGTCAAATGCTATAAAACAACTTCGTCATTGCGAGGTACGAAGCAATCTTTTTATTGAATGCAGAATATTTTTTATACCCTGCAAATAGCTAAAAGATTGCTTCGTACCTCGCAATGACGATTTCATTTTGGATATTTCGAAAGTATATAAAAATTATGCAACACCACAAGCTCAAAGTCTCAAAAACAGCGCATTATTACACAATTGGTCAACCTACAGAGGGGGTCAAATATTTTTGGTTTGTGACCCATGGTTATGGTCAATTGGCGAGTCATATCATCAGAAAATTTGAGATTTTTGACAATCCTGAGCATTTTATCGTTGCACCTGAAGCGTTGAATCGTTTTTATTGGCAATTTCAAACCAATAAAGTGGGTGCCAGCTGGATGACAAAAGATGATAGATTAGATGAAATTGAAGACTATTCCAATTATTTGACACATCTATACCAACATTTTACCGCACAATTATCTCCACATGTCAAAATTATATTGTTTGGCTTTTCGCAAGGTTGCGCCACCCAAGTGCGGTGGTTACTGTCCAACGGACTCCATTCGGAGAGGGGTCTGCCAAAGTTTGACCATTTGATATTATGGGCAGGTTTATTGCCCGAAGATATTGATTACAAACCTTTTAAAGATTATTTTTCGAATAAAAAGCTGCACTTCGTTGTAGGTGATAACGATGAATTTATCGAACAAAAACGCATTGATGGACATTTGGAATTTGCAAAAAATCAAAATATCAAGATGGATTATACGCTTTTTGAAGGAAAACATGAGATTTTAACACCTGTTTTAGAGGAACTATTTGTAAAATGTAAAATGTGAAATGTAAAAGTCGTTCGCCCTCACTTTTACATTTTACATTCGTTAATTTACATTTTGCATTTATAATTCCCCAATATCTTCATTCCAAAGCTCTGGATTTTCTTCAATAAACTCATTCATCATATCTACACATTCGTCCAAATCGAGGTCAACGACTTCAACGCCGTGCGATTCCATAAACGCTCTTGCTCCGTCAAATGTCCGTGACTCACCGACAATAACTTTTTTGATTTTAAACTGTACAATCGTTCCTGCACACATATAACAAGGCATCAAAGTCGAGTAAATCGTTGTACCACGGTATGAGCCGATGCGCCCAGCATTGTTCAAACAGTCCATTTCGCCATGTAAAATGGGGTTCTTTTCCTGCACCCGTTTATTATGTCCTGCTGCAACGAGGTCACCGTCCTTAACTAAAACCGAACCTATTGGAATGCCGCCTTCGCTCCTACTTTTCCTGGCTTGGTCAATAGCGAACTGCATGAATTTATCTTTTTCCATAAAATTACTGTTTTAATTGATTTAATTGAATGCCTTTATTTGATAAAAATGATTTAAAAATGTCAATTATTGACAAATATACTGAGGGGGGGCTAAACAAAGAAAACAATGTCTGTTATTTTCGTAAAGTATATAAAATCAAAAAAATACAAGAATAATCAACCCATTTTACAACACAATGAATCTTTGAGCGTATGAATGCGTGTTAATATTCTTTAAAAAAAATCCAATAAGGCAACCATAATTTAGTTTTAGACGTGTTTAGGTACGGCACTCATTTTAAATATCAATCTGGATCTGTTAAGATATTTACACAAAAAAAATTTCTCTAATAAATTCTCGTATTAAAATTCACCTTACTTTTTTTATGAAACGACTGATTTTTATTTGTCTAATTTTAATCGCAACAATATTTATCACAACAATAGGTTGTAAACATGAACCTTCAATAATTCCTACCCCGATTGTCAAAGATACAACTACAATCACTACAATCGTGAGTAAGGGAGATTCGACGGGTTGGAAATGCAGTGCAGATTCTGTTTATTTCCAATATGATGTGCTACCTATTCTCGTATCTGCTTGTGCACGCAGTGGCTGCCACGATGCCATCACCCGCGAAGACGGTTATCAACTGACAGACTACGCCAATGTGATGAAAAAAGGTATTTCAGTTGGTAGAGCAAACAGTAGTAAAGTATATACGGTCATCGTTAATGGCAGTATGCCCCCATCTGGTTTTGGTATAACGGTGACCCAACAACAAAAAGATATTATTGCTAAATGGATTAATCAAGGGGCAAAAAACCTAAGTTGCAATCCTAATTTTGGTAAATGTGATACGATAGGTGGTGCAAAATTTGCTACTTTTGTGCAACCTATTGTTCAAAACAATTGCCAAGGCTGTCATTCAGGGAGCGGCGCAGGCGCCGGTATCAAGTTGACAAATTATTCTGAAATCAAGACTTCAGTGGCATCGGGTGCATTTTGGGGCAGTATCAATCAAACATCTGGTTTTTCAGCAATGCCAAAAGGTTCTAAACTTTCTACTTGTGAGTTGGCTAAAATAGATTCTTGGATAAAACGAGGTGCGTTGAATAACTAATTAACAATCAAAAATTTATAAATTTCATTTACAGCCATTTTCTATTTTATGAAAAAAACATTCTTTGTCGCAATAACTATTCTTGGCAGTATTCTTCTATCGACAAGTATCCAAAGTTGCTATTATGATAGTGAGGAAGAGCTATACGGCTTACCATCTTCAACAAACTGTGACTCAACAGCTGGTAAATTTGCCACAAATGTTTTTCCTATTATGAGTGCTCAATGTGCTACTTCTGGTTGCCACAATGCGGTTACGGCTTCGGCAGGTGCGAATTTTAGTAACTATGCCACCATCAAATCTTATATCACAAATAGCAAGGACTTTTTACTCGGATCTATCAAGCACACATCGGGCTTTTCCGCAATGCCAAAAGACGGTTCTAAATTAGCCACATGTGATATATCAAAAATAGAATCATGGATAAATGCTGGAATGCCAAATAATTAATTGCAAAATGTAAAAGAGAGGCATTTGGCAATCGGAGTCATAAAAATCAACCAAATATGTTAAAAAGAATTCTTCAATTTGTTCTAATCGCTGCCGTTATCGGTGGTGGCATTGGCTATTATATGTGGAACAAACCACATCAAACCATTGGCAAGCCTGATTTTATCACCACCGCTGCTGAAATTGTCGCTGAATTTGACAAAGACGAAAGCGAAGCCATGAAAAAGTACGTCGGTACAGACGGCAAAACCATCGTCGTACAGGTGTCTGGCAAAATAGCTGATGTTAAAAACGACACTTCGGGTATCACTATCGCACTCGAAACAGGTGACCCTATCAATGGCGTTAGTTGCGTCCTTGACCGTTTTACGAAACACGCGCATACCGGTTTCAAAGTCGGCGACGAGGTCAAATTAAAAGGTTTGTGTACAGGCAAATTAAGCGATGTCGTCATTGACCGTTGTGTCATAGTTCAATAATTGATGCGGTTCAGTTAAAGTTAAGTGAAAATTACTGAGGGGAGTGTTTGAATATTGAAAATGAACGTCTTTGATAATGATGACTCATAAACGATGCATGGTGCACTATTAAGACGTTGATTAACAATGCTTTACAATTCAGTATTCATTTGTGTTATAAGTTTCATCTAAATTTCACCATTTTTTTAAAAACAATCAAATTAAAATAATTCACGATGAAAAAAGTAATGTTGGGTTTAATCACCCTGATGATGACAATGAGTGTTTCAGCTCAAAAGTTTTATACAAAAGATGCTGATGTATCTTTTGATGCGAACAGTCCGCTTGAAAAAATTGAAGGAAAGACAAATAAAGGGACTTTAGTTATTGATGCAGCTTCTGGGAAGTTAGAATCTGCCGTTTTAGTTAAAGGATTCCATTTTGTAAAAGCCTTGATGGAAGAACATTTTAACGAAAACTATATGGAGTCAGGCAAGTTTCCAAAAGCCATTTTCGCGGGAACTATCGCCAATTTCAATACAGTCAATTTGAAAAAAGATGGCAACTATCCTGTTACTGTCACTGGAAATTTGACCATGCACGGCGTAACAAAACCCGTTGAAGCAAAAGGTAATTTGACCGTTAAAGGCGGAGCCATCACAAATGCAAAAGCAGCTTTCAAGGTTTCTATGTCTGATTTTAACATCGCTATACCAGCAGCTGTTAAAGATAAAATTGCAAAAGAAGCAAAAATTGACATCAATTGCGTTTTGCAATCCTTAAATAAATAGTTGATTATCAATACCTTAATCAATAAAAACTTGCGCCAAGTTTTAAACTCGGCGCAAGTTTTATCATTTAAAAATTAAAAAAATTTTATTCATAAATCAAACGCACGTATGAAAATTAGACTTCTACAATTAGTCCTACCCCTCAGTATTTTTGCACAAATCAGCTTCGCGCAAAAGAGCTTGCTTGACGAACTCGGGAGTGAAGAAAAGACAACTGAATACGCCAAATACAGCTTCAAGACCAATCGCATCATCAATATGCACTCTCTTGAAAACACAGCAGAAGGTGTTTTGGATATGAAAATTTCTCATCGCTTTGGCGTCATTGATGAGGGTATTTACGACCTTTTTGGTATGGACCAATCTACGCAACGCATTGGTTTTGACTACGGTATTACGAATGATTTAACTGTCGGATTCAACCGCAATAGCGTAAAAAAAGCACTCGACGGCTTCATCAAATACCGTCTATTACGACAAAGTAAAGGTAAGGTTAATATGCCAATTACGCTTTCTTTGATAACAAGTATGGCTGTTGAAACCCAAAAATGGGCAGACAATACCCGCGAAAATTACTTTTCATCGCGCCTTTTTTATACCAATCAGATACTCATTGGACGAAAATTCAACGATATTTTTACTTTAGAGCTTGCGCCTACTGTCGTTCACCGCAATTTAGTTTCTGCAAAAGGGGAAAAAAACACGGTTTTGGCAATGGGCATTGGCGGCAGAGTGCGTCTCAATCGTCGAACGACTTTTAATGCGGAATACATCTATGTTTTGCCCAATCAATTAGGCGATGCTTATAAAAATTCGCTATCAATTGGTGTTGATATTGAAACCGGTGGGCACGTTTTTCAACTGCATTTTACGAATTCTACTTCGATGTCTGAATACAGTTATATCACGCAAACAGAAAAAAACTGGGGCAAACAAGCTGTGCGTTTTGGCTTCAATGTATCCCGTGTGTTTACGATTTATGAAACAGCGAGTAATAAGAAAAAGTAATTTTTCCGAACTTCTAAAATATTGATAACGAAGACGTTAGGACTGAATTTCGAAGTTTTAACGTCTTTGCTTTTTTAAAGCTTTGTCTCTTCAATCATTTTGAAATACTAAATTATGAAACAAACATCATTTATTATATTAGCGTTTACTTTCATAGCAGCAGCTTATATCATTACAAGTTGTCAACATACTTTTGATTGTGGTTCAGAAAAAAGAATCAGCAAAGCAACAGGTAAAAGCCATAATGCTGGTAAGGATTGCCTATCATGTCATGTACCTGGTGGTCAAGGCGATGGGTGTTTTTCCATCGGTGGAACAGTCTATGACAAAACTGGTAATATAGCACCTTCTTCAACCATACAATTTTATTCAGCTTCCAATGGCCGTGGCTCCCTCAAAGCCACTGTTCCAGTCAATACAAGTGGTAGTTTTTATACATCTGAAAGTATGGTCGGTTACTATCCTGCAGTGGTCAGTAAAACAGGTACAAAAACATATATGTCAACACCAATTGCCTTAGGTAGCGGTGGTTGTGCCTTATGCCATGGTAAAACAACTGAAAAAATTGTGGTCAATTAATCTGTTCAATCTCCTTTCTAAGGGTTTTTATCCTCTTTTAGAAAGGATTATTGAATACGATACTTTCTAAAAGCGTTTTTATTGTGTTAAACCTTTTTGTTTGTTCGGCAGCATTGCCACTGCAATAGACCCTATTATTGACAAAATAATTAAAGCCATAAAACCCATCGAATAACTACCGGTTTTATCACGTAAAGCACCCGCCAAAACAGGTCCAAAAGCTTCAGATAAACCATCAACCGTTAAAACAAGACCCATGACGCGACCCATAACTTTTATCCCAAATAACTCTGCTGCCATGAGCGGTATGATCATATAATCGCCGCCAAGCCCTATGCCGAAGATGAAAGCAAACACATAAATCGCGGCGGGAGAGGATGTATTGTAAAGCAACAATATGGAAAGTGTAACGAGGGAATAAATCAATACCATGACATATTTTTTGGCATATCTATCTGCTAACCAACCCATCAACAAACGTCCGATGATACTGGCACCTAAAACGAGCGACATGATATTAGCCGCTTGCCCTTGTGTGTATTTTAAATCTAAACTTAAAAACAGTTTGAGATTCTGACCGACACCTGCAACTGCTCCAATGGAACACATACTACCAATGGCTAACAAATAAAAGGATCTGCTTTTTAAAACACTTGATAAAGGAACTTTAGGTTCTTCTGATTTGCCTTCTTGGGCACCATCAGTCGGGTTTTCTTTTACAAACCATGCCATTGGAAAGGCGACAGCAATAATAATAAAACCCAATACCACTAATGACGAACGCCAACCCACTTGAACATTTAACCAACGTGCAATATGCGGCACCAACATGCCACCAATGCCAATACCTAAGTATGCGATGCCCATTGCCTTGCCTCTTGCTTTATCAAACCATCTTGATATTAGCACTTGATTGGGCAAAGGACCGCCACACATATAGCCTAATGCTATCAGAAAATAAAAACAATAGAATTGCCATGTAGAGTCCATAATACCGAGCCCCATGACTGCCACCCCCACCATCACAATACCCGACAGCATCAGTCGTCGAGGTCCAAAACGATCGATAATCCAACCTGCCGCAAAGCCAAAAAGAGGACCGACAATGACTTTGCCGACAACATTGCCTGAAGTGACCATAGCACGAGACCAACCAAAGTCTTTCACCCAAATGTCAAAGAAAAATGGCAACCCGTAAAACATAATACCAACGATAGAAAACAAACTTAAAAAGCCTGTGGCGGTGACTTTATATTGTCCTGAGTTTAATCTGTCTGCTTGCATCCTGTTGTTGTTTTGTTTTGTTGAAAAAAAGTTCGAAATACTGAGGGGGTATTTTTAGATGAAAAACTACAATCGAGGGATTGTCAACCCGCCATCTACCATAAATACTTGACCCGTAGAGTAAAGGAAACTACCCGCAGCCAAAGCACCGACGACTTTCCCAACATCTTCAGGCGTGCCCCAACGTTTTTGTACAAAAAGCCCTTGCGCTATCAAATTGTCATATTTCTCTTTCACTCCTGCCGTCATATCGGTCGTGATGACACCTGGACGAATTTCATAGACAGGAATATCAAATTCACCCAAACGGGCGGCAAAAAGCTGGGTTGCCATACTGATACCGGCTTTAGAAATACAATACTCTCCTCGGTTGACAGAAGCGACTGTTGCTGATACAGAGGAAATATTGATGATACAGCTTAAAAAGTCGGCATTTTTCCCTTTTTGTTCAATCATCCAGTTGGCGGCAGCTTGCGTTAGGAAATAATTACTTTTCAGGTTGGTATCCATCACTTCATCGAAACTTTCTTCTGATGTTTCCAGTACATCGCGCCTCTCTCGTGGTGCAATGCCTGCATTGTTAACAAGAATATTGAGTTGATTAAAGTGTTCTTTTACCCCCCTCAGTATTTTCTGTCTATCGGCGGTCAAAGCGACATTGCCTTGACAATAAATGACATCAACCCCAAATGCTTTGATACTTTTTATAGTTTCTTTTACCGATGCCTCAGGTCTAACGCCATTGATAGCAATGTCAAAACCTTGTATTGCTAACGCCTTTACAATGCCCAGACCAATACCTCTGCTACCACCCGTAACCAATGCAACTTTCTTCATTTTTAGTTTTAGTTTACCACATAGGCAAATAGAACACATAGTTGGTTCCTTACAGGACGACAAAAAAGTTATGTGTCTTATGTGTCTCGTGTTTGATAAAAAAATAGGTGTTAATTACAGCTCAGGCACGTCTATCCAACATCTTTTTGCCCAACTCTCCAAGCCTTTTTCTGCCAATTGTACACCTTTTGCACCAGCGCGCAGGTTCCAAGGAAAAGGTTCGTCTTTGACAACATGTTTTAAAAACAATTCCCATTGGACTTTAAAAGCATTTTCATGAACTTCTTGCTCAGGTACTTTTGCCCAACCACCAAAGAAATCAATCGTTTGTGCCATGTCCGGATTCCAAACAGGTTTAGGCGTATTGCCATAATGTTGGATATAACATTCCCGAAGACCCGCAACTGCCGAGCCTTTTGTGCCATCCACTTGCAGCGTCAATAAATCATCACGCCTCACTCTGACCGTCCAAGAGGAATTGAAATGAGCAATTATGCCATTTTCCAATTCGAAAGTGGCATAAGCAGCATCATCTGCTGTACAATCGTAAACCTTACCATTTTCATCAACTCGTTTAGGAATATGCGTCGCTCCAATACAAGAAACAGCTTTTACTTTACCAAAAACCTCATCTAAAACATATCGCCAATGGCACAACATATCAACGATAATACCTCCATCATCTTCTTTGCGGTAATTCCAAGAAGGACGTTGTGCAGCTATGGAATCACCTTCAAAAACCCAATAACCGAACTCGCCTCGAACAGATAATATCTTTCCAAAAAAATCTTGTTGAATAAGGCGTTTCAGTTTCATAATGCCTGGAAGCCATAGTTTGTCTTGAACAACGCCATTTTTCAGACCCGCTTTGGTACATAAATCATATAATTCCAAAGCCGATTCGGTACTTACAGCTATGGGTTTTTCACAATAAATATGTTTACCTGCTTTAACAGCTGCTTTGACGGCATCGGCGCGTCTGCCTGTCGTTTGAGCATCAAAATAGATGCTGTATTGTGGGTCATTGAGGGCTTCGTCTAAGTTGGTACTCATTTTAGTGATGCCTGTAATCGCACAAAGCCTTTTTAATTTGTTTTCATCTCTCCCAATCAGAATAGGGTCGGGCATAATGGTATCGCCATCGCTCGTCTTAACGCCGCCTTGTCCCCTGATTTCGGCAATCGAGCGCAGTAGATGTTGGTTTGTGCCCATGCGTCCTGTCACGCCGTTCATGATAATGCCTACTGTGTGTTGTGTCATATAATTAATGATG
>JANMJN010000973.1:0-3935 GCA_031371355.1 Saprospiraceae bacterium | reverse complement strand
TCCTGAAATTTCCAGTGAACATTATCCTGCCATGACCCGCATGATTCGTCAAGTTTTGGCAGACAATAACGCTTCGGATTGGTACAAATCCTTCTGTTTTACTGAGGGGTGTGTTTCGCATTTGCAATACTTGAAAAATATTGCACAACAGGCTTTTGCCGATGAAGTGACAGAAAAAATTGATTTTAACAATGCTAAACCTATTTCAAATTTATCTTTATGAAAATGTCTAATTTAATCTCTTTTTTCACCGAAGTTACTGATATGCAACGCCTTATGTTCGCCGTTGCTGTCGTCCTTGTTTTTTGGCAAATAGAAACGATTGTCGCTTTCAAGCAGAACCCCAATCGGTGGTCGCATCTCTGGCACAACGCCTTGTATATCGCACCCGATACACTTGTGCAAGTCGCAATAGGTGTTTTTTTCATTAAAACCATCGCTTTTGACCAAGCGCATCATTGGGGTTTTTTGTCCATTATGGGTATAAAAAATCCAGTGGCAGTTTTTATTGTTTCGTTCCTTCTGCTTGATTTCTGCGAATGGGTTTATCATTGGTTGACACATAAAGTACCGTTTTTTTGGCGTTTCCACTTAGTACATCATTCCGACCCAATCGTTGATGTGACCACAACAGTGCGTGAACATCCAGGCGAAACGGTTTTGCGTCTCGTTTTCACAACTTTATGGGTCTTTTTGACGGGTGCGCCGTTATGGGCGTATTTTTTCAGACAGTTTTTCCAAATTATGTGCAATTTTTGGTGTCATTCCAATTTTACCCTTCCTGAAAAGATTGATAAATACGTCGGTTTGGTCTTCAATACACCGCATTTGCACCATATTCATCACCATTATCGGCAGCCTTACACAGATACTAATTATGCCGATGTGTTGATAATTTGGGATAGGCTTTTCGGTACTTATGCCCGCATGAACAAAGAGGATCTCGTCTATGGTTTGGAAACCTATCCCGATGTGGACACCAATTGGCAGTTTCAAACGTCCGTAGCACTGCCTTTTAAAACCTTGATTTATCCTGAAGATTTGCTTCAAGAACAGTCAACAGAGGCATATAATACTGAGGGGTCTCTTTTAGCATCAAAAATAAAGTTCAATAAACAATGATTTCAATTATCATTTGCACCCTCAACGAGGAGCAATATTTGCCCAAACTTTTAGAAAGTTTGAACCCTCAAAAAGTGCATTTGACTATGCGATTTTAATCATTGATACAGGTTATCTATCATGAAATTACTCAGCATCTTATTCTTTGGGTTTTTGGTTTTCAACCAAACCGCTATGGCACAAGCCCCTCCGTCAAACGGGATATTGACTGTCAATGTCAGCAACATCAAGCATCGCGAGGGCAATATTAAAGCTGTGCTTCAAAATCGGTCGAACTTTTTGACCCCTCAGTATAGCGATATTATTGAACTCAAACCGACGGGCGACAATATGCAAATGGTTTTTAAAAACCTACCCGTGGGCGAGTATTCTGTGGCAATTTATCATGACCTTAATAATAACGACAATTTTGACCGCAATTGGATAGGTTATCCGAGTGAACCCTTTGCGGTATCCAATAATTTGCATCCATGGAAATTATTGCTACCTTCGTTTGATGCGGCAAAAGTGACCTTATCCCAAGGCGGTTCAACGGTCAATATTACTTTGTTGAACAACTAATGACCGATATTATTGCTACAATGAAGAAGGTTTTGTTTTTAAAACAGAGGGACTCCGTTTATATTTTTTTATAAATGTGGTTTTTTTTAAAAAAACCACACCTTCACCCTACGTTTAAAACCTATGGCTTGTATCTTTTTATATAGGCAAGGTACGACGAAAAACGAATGACGAAAGACGAATTACAGGAAATTATCAAAGGCTGTCGAGCAGGCAACCGATTGAGTCAAAAGGCGTTGTACCGACAGTTCTTTCGCTACGGTATGAGTGTTTGCAACCGTTATACCCGTTCAGATGATGAAGCAAAAGAGATACTAAACGATGCTTTTTTGCGCATTTTTATGAAAATTGACATGTACGATTCTGCATTATCGTTTCCAGGTTGGTTACACACGATAGTTGTGCGGTCGGCTATCAATTATTTGAAAAAGTATGAAAACAAACCTTTGACGACGAGCATAACATTGGCAGATGAACACGCCGTTTTAAATGAAGATATTATAGCAAAAATGTCCTCCGATGAGCTTATTGAATGTGTTAAAGAGTTACCGCCCTCATATCGAGTAGCATTTAACTTAGCCGTTGTTGAAGGATATTCGCATGTTGAAATAGCCAAATTACTTAATGTTTCGGAAGGCACTTCGCGTTCAAACTTGATGGCGGCACGACGAAAATTACAAATCATAATTCACAATTTGAATAAAAATATAGCATGAATGACGAGAACTTTGACAAACTTTTAGGGGATAAACTGAATGTCGAAAAAGATTTTCTCTTCACAGAAAATGACTGGCAGGGCATGGAACGCCATCTTGACGTTGCACAAGCTGCCCGCCGTCGCCGTTTGTTATGGTTAGGCGCAGCTTTACTTTTGCTGCCCTTATTCGGTCTTTTGGGCTGGAACAGTTGGGCTTTGCATAAAGCTCAAAATACTATTGAGGACTTGGCGCAAGAAGTCAAAACGTTGCGGCAGGAAAAACTACCTTCTGCACTTACCCCCCCAGTATTTAGCGCAAACGAAGGGCAATTGACCCCAACAAAGATAGATACAGTGTATCATCACATTGTTATAAAACGATACGATACTATTTTTCAAACCGTTGTGCGACGTGAAGTGCTTGATGCTGCACCGTCTTCTCGACAAGATTTTTTGATGTTGCCTCAAAAAGGAAAAACAGAAACGACGAGTTCTAAAACGGTGACAGAAAGCATTGTGAAGCCTCAAATAACGCTAAGCCCCATGCCAAAGAAAGAGTCAATAGCTGTGGAGAAGCCAACTGTTGGGAGGGCAGAAAACGATGTGACTCTTCAAAATAAAGAAGTTAAAAGAATAGACAAGCCGATAGGGGCAGAAAAAGATGCAATAAAAGAGCCATTAAAAAGTACAACAGATCAACCTATGGCGGACTCAAATCAGGCGATTGTTGAGAAGAAAATTGATACAACAACGACAAAACAATCTCTGACAGATACTTTGGGCATTTGGTCTCATAAGAAAATAGTAGATCAAAAAACTTCCGAGTTGCCTCAAACAGGTGAGAAATCGCTTGAAAAACACATTGAAAAAAAGGCAGAAAAGGAAAAAACCAAACGTTTACCCATCATAAAACCGATAAAAATTGCAGGCTACGAAATAGGTGTTTCGGGTGGTTTAGCGATTATTGATGGCAAAAATATTTTGCGACAAGGTGGGTTCACTACTGGCGGGCGTGGAGGTATTTTGTTGGGCGAACGATGGAGGGTTTTGGGCGAAGTGGAATTCGTAGCGTTGAGTTATGAAGTTGATAAAATTAATGGATTAGATATTCCAACTATTACACCACCGAGTATAAATGATGAACTAAAAGAAGTGCATGTCGGACAACCGTATTGGCATTATTCGCTGGGTTTACAATATGCTTTGACACAGACGAGATTAAAACCTTATATCGGTGTCAGTGCTTTGGGGCAATCGAAATTAGAAGAAAAATTTGAATATAAATTCGAAAATAAGCAAACAAGAGAGGCTGTTTTTGTTCAAAAAAAACGAAACGATGACAGTTTTCAGATGCCATTTTTGCGGTTGCGAGCAGGTGCCCAGTACCCTGTTTTTAGAAAATTTAAAGCACAACTTGAAGGCAGTTATGATGTAAATTTAGGCAATGTGCCGCAGTTTAAACCACTCTGGCAAATAAAAGGGATTGTTTTATATCGGTTTTGACGCTTAAATATAGAATGACATCGTTGGCGCTTTTGCCAAATAAATACATGCT
>JANMJN010000968.1:0-1588 GCA_031371355.1 Saprospiraceae bacterium | reverse complement strand
GCGTGCGTAGTGCCGTTGGCATGGGTTCTTTACCGAATAATGTCGCTGTGGAAATTGAAGGTATTTTTGAGATTTTTTAAAATTATTTATTCAACACGAATTTCACTAATTAACACGAATTTGTTTTTAAACTTTTGCTATTTACATAAAATTTATGTTAAATAGCGAATTGTTTGTGTTAATTAGTGAAGTTTGTTTTAATCTAAAAAATGAATTTAACTGACTTTAATTACCAGATTGACAATAGACTTGCTGTGTCTTGACAATCAATTACTTAGGAGTCCAAATCATAGTTCCAAAGAGCCGCACAGACACCAATAGTTTGATTTATAATTTTATCATTCTTTAACCTATTTCTATTGACTAAAATTCTATAACGTTTCATGCCACCAATGGCATGTTCAACATAAATCCTTTGCTGTGATACCTTTTTATTAAACTCTTTTTGTTCTTCATTTAATTCATTTTTATTCAATTTTGTTGCTCTTTGTTTTTTAATCGGAATTTCAAGTTTTTTACACGGATATAAGTCTTTAAAACCTATAAAACCTAAATCTAACAGTACGGTATAATTGCTAAACCAAGCTATTTCAGGTGGAAATTCATGTTTTAATAAACTATAATCATGAGCTTTTCCTTTATATGTTTTACTGATGTATAAAATACGTCGTTTTTTATTACTAATTATGAGTTCTTTGTTCGTATGTTGCTTTTTTTTCCACTGTACACCGCTTTTTGTGCCTCTTTATCGGCAGGGCGTTGGGTAGCCTGTTCCGTAGCATCCAAGATAATTTCTTCATCTTTGATGTAAGATTCAAACTCTGTTATATCTTTAAAGCCCCGTTTGGGCATAGCACCTAATTCAATAAGTGATGATTCTAAAATGCTTAAATATTTTTCAAAATTACGTTGTGCATTGCTATTATCAGTGTCTATTAACAAGCCTAAGCTATCATAAGATAAAGCGTTTTTCAATTGAAATAAAACAAAAAATAAACAATCTTCATATGTTTTAAGTAAAAACTCACTTTTTAAATTGATTGCCATTTCTGTTATACTTACTTCATGTTTTTTTTCAAAACATGACTTAAATACTTTACATAAACGATGGAATTTCTCGGAGGAGAGACCTGTTGTCCCTTTCCATTGCCGTTCACTTTTAATATTTTTATAATCCAACATACCGTTTTTGGTGCAAATGTAGCATTTTTTTTGAAAAAAAATGTAAGTCACTGATTTTCAATACACAGCAAGTCTATTATATATGGCGTACTCAAACGTCATGGATAAACCTCCCGATACTGTGCTTGCATCCCGATTTCTCGGGAAGGGGGTGTTTTTCGGCTCATACAAATCTTAAAACCTATTTTAACCATACACTTACATTCAAACATGGAACCTAAATTTTCTAATAATGGACCCACTTACTATGCACACAAAGAAATCGCAGATATAGTGGGTCTCAAATTTAAAACTTTTCAACGATGGTCAAAAGAAATCGAACTCAATCTTGGTCGAATTCGGGTTCACGAAGATTGTCTCCCAGACATTAAAGAAAAGTTTCGTTTATTGGCATTAAAAAAAGCCC
>JANMJN010000930.1:0-1543 GCA_031371355.1 Saprospiraceae bacterium | reverse complement strand
TTGCAATTTGGTGTGCAAATAGGTTTCATCATAAGCTCTAAACGATTTCAGACCTGCCATAATCGGGTGCTCGGGCTGTACAGTTTGCGTTTCAATCGTATCCTTGGTATGCCGCCAAAACTGACCACCGACCATTTTGACATATTCGCTTGAATTGCGAAAACAATAAGAAGCACAATGAATCGGTAAAATGCCTTTACCCGAAGCCACATACGCCAATAAATCCTTTTCTACTGAGGGGGGGGGTATGCTGTCCCAATTGGCATAAATCATCAAGGCATCGTACTTGTTCAAATTGGTTGAATTGATGTCTTCTAACTTATCGGTATAAGTGAAATTCACGCCTTTATCGCCCAATGCTGCCATGATAGCGGGGACGCGCTCAATCGGACGGTGGTGTCCATTGTCTCCCAGAAAAAGGATTTCGAGGCGACGTGCTTTTTGTGCCGAGGCAGAAAAAGCGGTTATTAATATGAAGAGAAATAGTAGTTTTTTCATTGAATATCAATTAGTTATTACGATAGTTAGTCATTTTTTTTCTAACACATAGTCACAGTAGGACACATAGCTTTTTAATTAAAAAATAAGAATTAAAAAATAAAAAAAGCTATGTGTCCTCTATGGCTATGTGTTAAAATAAATCATAAAGAAGCCTTTTTAAAATCAGGTAAGCGCAAAATCTTACCGCCTTTCATAGCCGATTCATGCGCCAAAATACCTACCGAAGTCCAGTTTGCCGATTCCCAAGCATTGGGGAAAGGGTCACGGTCTTCTATCAATGCCATGATGAATTCATGCGCCAAATGCGGATGCGAGCCGCCATGACCTGCGCCTTGCACGAAGCTTAAATGCGTATTTTCAGCGACATCATACACGCCTTTTGTCGTAAATTGTTGAATCCCTTCGGGCAATAAATGGGCAAAATCAGGTATAGTGACCCGTTCTGGAATGGCATGTTCCTCCTTTTTAGCTGTATGAATCACGGCATCTTCGCCTTCAATGAGGGGCCATTCAAACGATTTTTTAGTGCCATAAACCTCAAAACTCTCTCGATATTGACGCGCCAAATCGAACAATGAGCGATACACATAAGCACTCAAATCACTGTCTTTAAACTTGATATGCGCCGATTCTACCGAAAAAGGCGAGTTGTGAATTTTAGATAATTCTTCTCGAATTGTTCCGGAACCGAAGCACGACACATATTCTGCTTCCAATTTCAACAAACCTGCTACAGGTCCCACACAATGCGTGGCATAGTGCATCGGCGGCAAACCGGGCCAGTAATCGGGCCAGCCATCCATGTCTTGTTGGTGCGAGGCTTTGAGGAACTGAACTTTGCCCAATTCTCCTTTTTCATATAGTTCTTTGACGAATAAAAACTCGCGGCTATAGACCACCGTTTCCATCATCATGTATTTTTTGCCCGTTTGTTTGCTCAATTTCACGATTTTCATGCAATCCGCAACAGATGTTGCCATTGGCACCGTGCAAGCAACGTGTTTGCCCGCTTTTAAGGCTTTAATGGTCTGTTCCGCATGAT
>JANMJN010000887.1:0-3311 GCA_031371355.1 Saprospiraceae bacterium | reverse complement strand
ATGCCAAGAATCATCAAAAGTGGCTTAATCCAAATGAGCCTACCTAAAACCGAAGGCGAAGGAACGATTGAAGAAATCATGCAAGCCATGCTCGATAAGCACATTCCATACATCGAAGAAGCAGGACGGCGAGGTGTGCAGATACTGTGTTTACAAGAAATTTTTAACACGCCTTATTTCTGCCCAGGGCAAGACCCTAAGTGGTATGCGTCGGCGCAACCAATTCCAAATGCGACAACGGATTTGATGCAGGAATTGGCAAAAAAATACAGCATGGTTATCATCGTGCCGATTTATGAAAAAGAACAATCAGGTGTTCTCTACAATACGGCAGTTGTGATTGATGCGGACGGTTCGATTTTGGGCAAATATCGCAAAAACCACATTCCGCACACGTCTGGTTTTTATGAAAAATACTTCTTCAAACCGGGCAATTTGGGCTACCCTGTTTTTCAAACCAAGTATTGTAAAATTGGTGATTACATCTGTTATGACCGTCATTTCCCCGATGGTGCAAGGATTTTGGGCTTAAATGGGGCTGAAATCGTTTATAATCCATCCGCAACAGTAGCCGGACTGTCGCAATATCTTTGGAAACTCGAACAACCTGCTCATGCAGCCGCCAACGGCAATTTTTGGGGTTGCATCAATCGTGTCGGTACGGAAGCACCTTGGAATGTCGGTAAATTTTATGGCTCATCGTATTTTGTGAATCCACGCGGTGAGATTTTCGCACAAGCATCAGAAGACAATGACGAGCTTTTGGTCGCTGAATTTGACTTGGAAATGATTGACCAAGTACGTAATGTTTGGCAGTTTTTCAGAGACAGGCGACCTGAGACTTATGGTAAATTGGTGGAATTGTAAATCTAAATCAATAATGATAAAAATAAAAAGCATCTGCTTAATTGTCTGTTGTATTTTGGGATTTACACAGTTAAGCTGTTCACAATCAAAACGGAACAATTCGTTCCCAGATGGTACAAAAATACCTGATTGGTTTACGCATGTAACCAAAGTAAAATTAGCAGACCTCGGTAAACCCTATAACATCGTGGACTTTGGGGCAGTGAATGACAGCACGGTATTACAAACCCAAATTATTCAAAAAACGATTGACGCAGCTTCCAGTCAAGGCGGCGGCGTGGTTATAATTCCCAAAGGGACTTTCCTGAGCGGGGCTTTGTTTTTTAAACCCAAGACACACTTATATATTACTGAGGGGGCTGTTTTAAAAGGCTCGGACAATATTGCGGACTACCCGAATATTCCGTCCAGAATAGAAGGTCAAAGTATAGATTATTTTGCGGCTTTGGTGAACGCATACAATGTCGATGGTTTTACGATTTCAGGCAAAGGCACAATTGACGGCAACGGGCTGAAATATTGGGAAGCCTTCTGGCAGAGACGAAAAGAAAACCCCAATTGCACAAACCTTGAAGTGTCAAGACCGCGATTGGTTTTTATTTGGTATTGCAATAACGTGCAAGTGCAAGATGTAAAACTGCACAATAGCGGGTTTTGGACAAGTCATTATTATCAATGTCGGAATGTGAAGATTTTGGATTTGCATATTGTATCACCACATGAGCCTGTAAAAGCACCCAGTACAGATGCGATTGATTTAGATGTCTGCTCCAATGTACTCATTAAAGGCTGTTATATGGCTGTCAATGATGATGCCATTGCCTTAAAAGGTGGCAAAGGACCTTGGGCAGATACCGATACAACGAATGGCGAAAACACAAATATCATCATTGAAGATTGTGACTTTGGCTTTTGTCATGCTGCTTTGACGTGTGGCAGTGAATCTATTCATAATAAAAACATCGTTATGCGGAATTGTCATGTCAACGAAGCTCATAGGCTCTTATGGCTGAAAATGCGCCCTGATACGCCTCAAAAATATGAATATATCACGGTGGAGGACATTACAGGACAGGCTTCGAGTTTGATATATGTGAAACCCTGGACGCAGTTTTATGACTTAAAAGGCAAAAAGGAGGCGCCATTGTCCTATTCTGAAAACATTACTTTAAGAAATATCGAACTCAAATGCGACATTTTTTTTGATATTGCCATTGGTGAAACCAACAGACTGTCTAATTTTACTTTCGAAAATTTAAACATAGTGGCTAAGAATAGTGCTTACAATAAAGGTGTGATAAACGGAGTGACTTTTTCAAACGTGGTGGTTAATAATGAATTGATTAAGTAAAAACAACCTAAAATATTGGAACATACAGCGAAATCAATTAGACCTTTCATTGGTGCTAAAAACTTCGACCTTTCTCGTCGATTTTACCGAGACTTGGGGTTTCAAGAAAGTATCTTGTCTTCTAATATGTCTTATTTCAAAACGAATGAAATAGGCTTTTATTTACAAGATGCCTATGTCCAAGATTGGATAGATAATTCAATGATTTTTTTAGAAGTTGATGATGTGGGGCGTTATTGGAAAGAACTTTTGGCTTTAGATCTAACAACTAAATACAATGGTGTCAGACTAACCCCCATTCGCGTTTTAGATTGGGGCAGAGAATGTTTTTTGCACGATCCATCTGGAATCCTCTGGCACTTCGGAGAGTTTTTTTAATTAAAAATTAAGTTCAAATAAATGATAAAAGACAATCGCCTCACTGAATCAGAATACACAGCCAACTTCGCTGACATTCATCCACCTTTTGCGACCCACGATGCTGCCGTTGTGGAAGCCAATCGCTGTATTTTTTGCTACGATGCGCCTTGTATGAAGTCCTGTCCGACTTCGATTGACGTACCGATGTTTATTCGTCAAATTACGACTGATAATATAAAAGGCTCTGCCAAAACGATATTTGATTCCAATATTTTAGGGGCGGGTTGCAGTCGCGTGTGCCCTGTTGAAAAACTGTGCGAAGGTGCTTGTGTCTATAATTTAATGGGCGAAAAACCCATTGAAATCGCCCGTTTACAGCGTTATTCTACTGAAAAAGCGATATCAAACGCTTGGCAATTATATGAACGCCCCCAGATTGCTTCTTCCCTCGCAAGGGAAAAGCGTGTAGCCGTCATTGGTGCAGGTCCAGCAGGTTTGGCTTGCGCTCATGCATTGGCACGTCACGGTGTTGAAGTGGTTATTTATGAAAAAGAACAAAAAGGCGGCGGTTTGATGACTTATGGCGTAGCGGGTTATAAAGTCACACCTGATTTTTGCGAAGCGGAAGTAGATTTTATCACGTCCATCGGCGGCATTTCGATTGAATATGGGCAGGAATTGGGGCGTGATGTGTTCCTTAATGAGTTACAACATAACTTCGATGCGGTCTTTT
>JANMJN010000858.1:0-5594 GCA_031371355.1 Saprospiraceae bacterium | reverse complement strand
TGCACTCGATTGACCCAAACCTGTCATCTCAAAAATACGCGGCGCAAAGTAAATAATGGCGTTGATACCCGATAATTGATTGAAAAAAGCAAACAAAAACGCCAACAAAATCGGTGTACTGTATTTCATGGAAAAGAAAGACTCTTGTACGCCTGTGTTATCGCCTTGTGACGAAGCCTTTATTTCTTCAACGGCTTGGTCCACATTGGATTCGGTGATGGCTAATACCTTGCGAGCCGTCGCTTCGTCTCCTTTGCGGGTGATGAGCCAACGTGGACTTTCGGGTGTAAAGAGTACCATCGCTGAAAACACCAATGAGGGCAACGCCACAACGCCCAGCATCCAACGCCAATCGTTGTCGCCGCCGAATCCATCGAACAAGTAGTTCGACACATAAGCGATGAGGATACCAAATACGATATTGAACTGAAAAGAGATGCCCATACGCCCGCGATACTGAGGGGGGGCAATTTCTGAAATATAGACAGGCGCCACGACCGAAGATGCACCAATACTCAAACCACCAATGAAACGGAAAATCATAAACATATTGACATCTGTGGCAAGTGCCGCGCCCAATGCAGAGACAAAGAAGAGGATGCCAATCCACAGCAACGTCGCTCTACGCCCGAATTTATCTGCTGGAATGCCGCCAAAAGCTGCGCCAAAGATAGTACCATACAAAGCCGTGCCGACGGCAAAGCCCAATTTGATGTTACTCAAGCCCCAAAGAGCTTGAATGTCTTTTTCTGCGCCTGAAATGACCGCGGTATCTAAACCGAAAAGGAATCCGCCAAGTCCGACGGTGATAGACCATAGAATAAGTTTACTATTCATCTTTAATTGCTGATTGTTTAGTTAATGATTCGTTTTGTGATGCGTCCTTTATATCGAGTAAAGTTGATAAAAAAAGGGAACAAATTGCTCCCTTCTTCTTGTTTTTTTATTTAGACGGCTATTGCCGTAAAAACTTAGCTTCATTCTGACCTATTTTGATCAGGTAAATACCTCTGGGCAGAACCGAAATATCTATTTGAGCTTTTGTTTTTCCTTCAATAACATGTTGACCAAGCACATTAAAGACTGTAAAAGTCGCCAGCTTCTGGTTCTCTGATGTTTTATCTACGATTTCAATGCCTATAATATTTAATAGACTATCCTTAGCGATTTTGGGATAGACTTTCAACTTGCCCAAATCGTCTTTTGATATTGAAATAACCTTTGACAAAGTAGATTTACCAACTTTGTCAATTATACGCAGGCGATAGTAATTGAGCGATAAAGCTGCAATGTCTTTAAAATCATAGAGCGCGGCTTTCCCTTTGGCTGTAACGAAACCAAGAATCTCCCAGTTTTCCTCCATGGCTTTACGTCTTTCAATTAGAAAGCTTTTACTGTCTTTCTCATCTCCTGTTTGCCACGATAAAGTGACTTGTTGCTTGGTTTTATTGTAAAAACCAGAGAAATCAAGTAATTCAACAGGGATAAAAAGGGATTCAACATCTGTCAAAACTTCTGGATTTTCTATTTTTACACCTTGTTGCGCTTGAAGACAAGGGAAAAAGAAGGTCGTGAAAAACAGCCATAGAGAAAAGAAGTGGCAGGCATTTTTATTCAATTGCATCTACATCATTGTTTAAACAGTAAAAATCTCATCATTAAGTCAAGCCGTAAAAATAACATTTTTATTTATACATTTTTTAGCATACACGTACATCGACAGATAATCTATACTTTTTAAAAACAACCTTTTACTACCTTTGTTACACTATATAAACTCATTTGACAATTATGAAAGACAACCAAGAAGCTTTTTACAGCGATGTTATCCTCATTGGCACAGGCATTATGAGTGCGACATTAGGCACTTTTTTAAAAAAATTAGAGCCAGATTGGACGATGCGCATCTTTGAACGCATGGACAGAGTCGCTATGGAATCATCGGAAGCCTGGAACAATGCAGGGACTGGGCACTCCGCCTTTTGTGAACTCAATTATACACCCGAAAATACTGACGGGGGTATTAACATCAACAAAGCGGTGAAGATTGCCGAGTCTTTTGAGGTATCGAAAGAGTTTTGGGCAACATTGGTGAAACAAGGAATCATAGAAAAACCTGCGGAAATCATTCGCCAGATACCACATATCAGCTTCGTTTGGGGTAAAGAAGACTGTGAATTTTTACTCAAACGCTATGCGACCATGCGGTTGAATGCCTTGTTTATGGATATGCAGTTTTCAGACGATATGTCAGAGTTGGAGACATGGATGCCCTTGGTGATGGAAGGACGCGACAAATCAGAACCCGTTGCCGGCACACGTATGGACATAGGTACAGATGTGAATTTCGGCACTTTGTCGCGCTCTTTGATGAGCTATCTTGAACGCAGCGAAACGGTTGAAGTGAATCTGCACCATGAAGTAGAAGACATCAAACGCCGTTTCGATGGTCTATGGGAGCTGTCTGTAAAGAATTTGGATACGGGCGACATGTCTTATTATACCACAAAATTTGTCTTCATCGGTGCGGGAGGTGGTTCTTTGCCTTTGCTCGAAAAATCAGATATTCCCGAAGGACACGGCTACGGCGGTTTTCCGATCAGCGGTCAATGGTTGGTGTGCAATAAGCCCGAAATCATTGCCCAGCACCATGCAAAAGTCTATGGCAAAGCGAAAGTAGGTTCGCCGCCGATGTCCGTACCACATCTCGATGCGCGTATGATTGATGGACAACCTGCTTTGTTGTTTGGACCCTTTGCGGGCTTTTCTACAAAGTTTCTGAAACATGGTTCGTTCCTCGATTTACCGTTTTCAATTAAGTGGGGTAATATCATACCTTTGGTTTCAGCAGGCATCCACAACATGTCATTAACAAAATACCTTGTTGAGCAAGTCACACAGTCACCTGAAGACCGTTTAGAAGCCTTGTTGGAGTATTTCCCGAATGCTCAAATGGAGGATTGGACGCTGCAACAAGCGGGGCAACGGGTTCAAGTCATCAAAAAAGATGAAAAAGAAGGCGGCGTTTTGGAGTTTGGGACAGAGGTTGTTTATGCACACGATGGTTCTTTGGCAACACTGTTAGGCGCATCGCCTGGGGCTTCTACGTCGGTTTCTATAATGCTCGAGGTCTTGGCAAAATGTTTTCCTGAATCCATGACATCAACTAAATGGGAGAAGAAATTGACGAAATTGATACCGTCCTATGGACAATCTATTGCCAAAGACCCTGAATTGTGTCGGAAAACGAGAGCATGGACGAGTGAAATATTGAAATTGGGTTAGTTTTGCCCTTCTTTTCAAGGAGATAATAATAAAAAGAGTCATTTTGAATAAAGGAATAGTCATAAAATCAACAGGCAGTTGGTACAATGTGCGCCGTGAAGACGACCCCTCAGTAGTCGTAGTCTGTCGCATGGTCGGCAAGTTTCGTTTGAACAATATGGTGTTGACCAACCCTGTTGCCGTAGGCGATGAGGTAGAATTTCATTTAGAAGGTGATGGCAATGGTGTAATCAACAAAATATTACCGCGCAGAAACTATGTCGCACGGCAATCGTCGCACCGCAAACACGAAGTTCATTTGTTGGCTTCGAATATAGACCAAGCCATTTTGTTTTCAACGATAGTAGAACCCAGCGTAAAATTGGGTTTCATTGACCGCTTTTTGTTGATGAACGAACCACAAGACGTACCCACCGTTATTGTTTTCAACAAAAGCGATTTGTTCGATGAAGATGCTTGGGCGTATTTCGAAGATTTGAAAAATATTTATGAAAAAATCGGCTACACCGTCCTCGCAACCTCCGCTACTGAGGGGGTCGGCATGGAGGCTTTGCGCGATGTATTAAAAGATAAAACATCGCTTGTAGGCGGTCAATCAGGTGTCGGCAAGTCCTCTGCTGTCAATGCGATTCAACCGCATATGAACCTGTTGACTGGTGACATCTCCGATTACTCAGGCAAAGGACAACACACGACAACATTTGCAGAAATGCATCCACTCGATTTTGGCGGCTACTTGATTGACACACCAGGCATTAAAACATTGTCTTTCAATAACTTACAACCATTAGATGTTGTACACAACTTCAAAGAGTTTTTCGTTTTGTCCGACCAATGTAAATTTGGCGGCTCGTGTACACATCGAAACGAACCCGCTTGTGCCGTCAAAGCTGCCTTAGAAACAGGCGAAGTAAGCGCGTCTCGCTATGATAATTATGTTAAAATTTTGGAAGAAGTTGAGGAGCAGAAGTATTGGCACCGGGATAAAGAAGTTTGAAGAATATTAATTAATGAATGATGAAATTTGAAGTATGCTCCCAGAAATTCCAACAGTTACAGCTTATACAACACAAGGCAAAACCTTAGTCGCCGCTTTGCGTGCTTTACTTCGTGGCGTTCATCTTTGGCGTGGAAAAACATGGGTGCGACCCCCTCAGTATTTTCATGAAGACCCCCGAATTTTTACCAAAAGCGACTTATTATTTTTTGCTTATAAATACTATTTCCGTCCAACACTCGAAAGCGACGAAAAAGAAGCTGTTGAACACTTTTTTGAAGCAAACTCTCCTATTTTCACAACAAAAGAGAACATTATAAACGAAGTAACACTCACCGCCGCAGGTGATTTGATGCCTTATGAATGGATTCAAAAACGCTTTTGCCCGCACCTCTGGGACGATATTGCCAATGACTTTTTTAGTTCAGATTTGACCTTTGCCAATTTAGAAACGCCTTTGGATATTTCAAAACCTGCTTCGCTCGTTCCAGAAGTCATGTTGTCGGATATGAACTTCAATGCAGATGAAGAGATGTTTGAGCTTTTTCAAGGCAAAGAATCAACTGATAAAAGACAAGGCGCAGGCGACAGAGGTTTTGACATACTCTCCACTGCCAATAACCACTCTTTAGATATGGGTGAAGCAGGTATTTTTAAAACAATTGAGTATTTAGAAAATAAAAAAATCGCTTTTACAGGCACGGCACGAACGGCAGAGGAACGGCTCAACTTTCCAATTATAGAAAAAAACGGGATAAAAATAGCCTTTATCGCCTATACATTTTCCATGAATCAACACACCAACCCTAAAGACAAACCGTTCTTAGTCAATCATTTAGAAGTTAATCAGCCAAATATTGATTTATCCGCTCTGAAAAACGACGTGGCATTGGCACGTGAGCGTGGCGCAGATTTTATCGTATTGAGTTTGCATTTCAGCAATGCTTATCAAGCCTACCCGAATGCACACATTGTCAAAAATGCACAACGTATTTTTTATGAATGTGGCGTTGATATTATCCTCGGCGGTCATGCCCACAATATACAACCGATGGCACGTTATGATTTTATATGCCCTTTTACGCAAAAACCTAAGGCAGGTTTGGTACTTTTTGCATTCAGCGATTTCATTGCTTATGATATTTTCAATGGCTGCCATTTATCCATCTATTTGAAGTTAAAAATCAGTAAAGATACTGAGGGAGGTACTTTTTTATCCAATGTTGAAACCATTCCCGTTTATGCGTGTGGCGTTTATCACAATAAAAATAAGCGTGATTTGCGGCTTTTGGATGCTAAAAAGTGGTTGTTT
>JANMJN010000524.1:0-5575 GCA_031371355.1 Saprospiraceae bacterium | reverse complement strand
CGCGCCGGTGACACGCAGAAAGCGCACAAACCTTCGTAAATCCACCGGCTGTACCGATGTAAACAATATTGCCTTTTTGAGTTGGAAAAGAATAATCGGTCATCGGAATGACGCCAAATTCTGTTTCGATGATGTCGTAGTTTTCAATGTTGAGATAATCTTTTATGTAGTCCTTCAAAGCCGTATCATATTCCGCATCTTCAAGCAACCCCTCAGTAAATAAGGTGTATTCAACCAAAGCCTTAGTGGTTGAAAAAGGTAGGACATAATCAAAGGTCGTGCCGTGCGTTTGTGAAACCCTAAAATCCATAAAAGTGGCTTTGTTTGGGTCAAAACAAGACGTTTTTGTGTCAATAATATAGCCTTTGAAATGCTGCAAGAGCATATATTCATTCGGTTTCAAAGGCATTTTTTCTCTTGAAAACAAACTGCTGAACGTGTAGTCGGCTGTATAGGTATGTTTGGTCGTTTTTACAAGGGTTTGATTGCTCCTTGTTTCAATACTTTGAATGTCCTCTTTTATCCAATCCACATTGGGCGTTTGGTCAATGATGTTTTTACAATAATTGTAAAAATCAATACCGCGAATCATCTTGTAGGTGTAGGGCTTGATGTCCAATTCAAGCAATGCGTTGGAGGCATAGAAATTGAACGTTTCCCATTTTTTATAAACAATGGAATCAAATCTATCGGCTTCTTTTTCCCAGAAACACCATGTTCGGTCATTCTGTTGTTTGTCATCTTTGTCGAGTAATAAGATGCGTTTGTGCAGATGAATACCCGCATCTATCATGCGTATAGCTAAACTCAAACCCGATGCGCCTGCACCCGCGATGATGTAGTGATAAGAAAGGTTGTTGTCCAAAGCTGTGATTTTAGAAATAAAACAAGGAACAAGGTAAAAGCGAATTTGTTGTTTAGACAAAAAACATAATGACTTAGGTTAAACACGAATTTCACGAATTAACACGAATTTTTCTTTTGATTTACCTTCATTCATCGCCTTTTTTCACTTCTCCTTCAATATCTTCTTTAGGCAAACGCCCTGCATCGCGTAAAGCCTTGACTATCAGCCATTCCAGATGCCCGTTGACGCTCCGAAACTCGTTTGCAGCCCATCTTTCGAGGGCTGCAAAGGTGCGTTCATCAATTCTTAGTACAAATGATTTTTTTTCAGCCATAGTTCTGTGTTTTTACTGATACAAAGTACCTGTGTTGATGACGGGAGAAACCGAATGATCGCTGCACAAAACCACCAATAAATTGCTGACCATAGCGGCTTTGCGCTCATCATCGAGATGCACGATTTTTTTACTGGATAATGCTTCCAATGCCAATTCGACCATGCCAACTGCCCCTTCTACGATTTTGGATCGCGCAGCAATTACAGCCGTTGCTTGCTGACGTTGTAACATAGCCCCTGCAATCTCTGTGGCATACGCCAAATGATTGATACGCGCCTCGATGACATCAATGCCTGCCAAATCCAAACGTTCAGATATTTCACGCGCCAATTCGTGATTTACTTCATCTGTGTTTGTGCGCAAAGTCACAACTGCTTCGTGGTCTTCCCAGTTGTCGTAACTATACAAACCGGCTAATTTTCGGACAGCCGATTCGCTTTGGGTTTTGATAAAGTTCTGATAATTATCGACATCAAAAGCGGCTTTGAAAGGGTCGTTTACCCGATAAACCATTACTGATCCAATCATAATAGGATTGCCTTGTTTGTCATTCACTTTCAGTGTCGGAATTTCTACTGTTACGGCACGTAGTGATATTCTTTGACTGATAAAAAAAGGATTGACCCAGAAAAAACCGCTTTGGCTGATTGTACCCGCATAACTACCGAACAAAGTGAAAACACGGCTCATATTGGGTTCAATAGCGATAAGCCCTTTAGCAATCAAGGCAATAGCAAGCCCGCAAACGATAGCAATGATTGGCACATTGTCAGTCTTAATGGCATTGATAAAAGAATAAATGGCTACTGCTAAAAGAGCGATTGCCAGCACAAGCATTGTCCAGCCTGAAATTGGATTTAATTTTTTTTCCATTTTACGATGATTTTAAGTGATACTATTTTGATAGCAAATGTATATCGAGTAATATTTCGTATCAAGTCTTTGCGATTGATTTATGCTATTTAACGATGAATATGGTTTGACACTCGACGATAGAGAAATAACTTGACATGAGTTTGTCTGCAAAAAAGGTGGGTTTTATAATAAAATACGAAGGGAGGAACGGCTGCTTTTGAAAATAATTTTTCACAAAAAAGCAACTCATGAGCTAATGCCGTCGTGTCAGGTTTTGCAATAACGAAGTAAAGTATATTTCACCACCCGATTGTTTTCAATCATTTAAACACCTTTTTTATGAAAAATTTTCTTTTTTTAGGCGTATTTGCCTTAGTACTGACATTGATTCAATGTACAAAAGACAGTCTTGACACGGCAACCTGTACAGGTACAACACCGACCTACGCAGCAGACATTAAAGCCATCATGGATGCCAGTTGCGCCCTTTCGGGTTGTCATAACGCAACAACCAAACAATCGGGCTATGATTTAAGCAGTTACGCAGGAACGATATCTGCTGCAGGTAAAACGGCGTTTTTAGGGTCAATCCAACACAAATCAGGTTATGATGCGATGCCAAAAGGTGCATCAAAATTGAGTGATGCGAACTTGACTAAAATCGCTTGTTGGGTGCAAAACAGCACACCACAGTAAGTAATGTTTTTCAAGACTTTAGGACATGAAAAAAGCCTTTTCGATTTGCGTCGAGAAGGCTTTTGATTTTTTAAAACAATGACTTATCGGCTGAAAACTATTTTTTGCTCTGCCAATCCATTCGCTGTTTGTAATCGGACGATTAAAATACCGCTTGATACTGAGGGTGTGTTTTTTGAACTGAAAATAACTTCATTTAAGCCTTTTGAAAATACTTTTTCAGTCGTCATCAATACTCTCCCCAACATATCGCAAACGGTTAGTTTTGCAAAACCCGTTTCAGGCAATAGGAATGAAATCGTCGTTTCGTCGCTAAACGGATTTGGGCGGCTTGGTAACAAAGTAGGTTTTGAGGACTGTTTGAACGTGTTGCCAAAAGACAATTTTACAGCTGCACCCTTACCAATTTCGTCATAAGCCACCCCCTCAGTAAAAGTAGGGTTTATACTAAGAATTTGACTCAAATAGGTGTTTTTTGTAGGTTTAATAGTCAAATAAAGCATTGTAAAAGTGTCCGTTTCTACAAATTTTTGATTCGGAAGGCGATACCATGCAGTTGTGACGATGCCTTCATTTTTGAAAATTGCGACGTTGTTTTCTGTACAATTTGGCAAATCGCCTTTTGCCGTGGTTTCAATTTGTGCCGCATTTTTATCAATATTTAAAGAAAACTGAAGCGCTGAAACGCCGCCGCCGTTATAATCCCGTTGATAAGGCGAAACTTTTATGGGTATCTGATAGGTCTTATTTTTTTCTAAAACCATGTCTTCAACCGATAACATGAACGGTTTGATGCCATTGCGAATATCAACTGACCCTACGGACAAATTGACATCACCCGTTTTTATGGCGACAAAATCACCATTACTGAATGTATTCGTCAGACTCGGAATAATCAGTGTTTCAGGGAAATCGGAGGCAAAAGGGTTAGTTGGGTCACTAAAAATATAGTTTTTGACCACAAAACGCCATGAATTATTATTCGGGAATATAGGCGAAATCCGCAAAACGAGGCGTTGAATCAGCAACATATCAACTGCATCAATCTCGCCGTTACGATTGACATCAGCACCGATAAGACGGTATGGCGTTGAAAGAAGCTCAGTGCCGAGCAAATGACGGCTCATCAAAGCCACGTCAAACATCGTGACACCGTTCAACCAGTCGGTATTGGGACGTGATGGTACGACGCGATAGCGGTTATTGGCTGATAAATCTTTGAAAAAATAGCTTGAACCCGTTGTGCTGTTTATCAAGTCATTTGCGCCATTGTATAGCATGATATTGGCAGGCACGGCACGCAAATCTTCTCGTTGAATGATGCCGCTAATTTTTGGACAATTACCTAAATCGTCGGATACTGTGAAGGAAGTTGTCTTGATAACAATATTTCCAATCTCATCTTTTACCCAAATGTCAATATTATAATTCCCTTTTTGGTTACAATCGAAATTAAAGCTGGTTGTGGTCGGAAAATTCGTACTTGGGCTGCCTGAAAGACGAAGACCATACACCATTCTACTATCTGGCGTACAATCGTCGGTCAAACTACCAATCAAATCGCTTGCTTTTATGGTCAAAATCCCACTTGCAGGTATTTGAAACACCGTATTTTGTAAAAGACTTAGTACAGGTGGAGCATCTTTATAAACAATAGTTTGTATCCACGTTCTTGTTTCATTCGTACAGGTATTTATCAAAATCCAAGACCTTTTGATAATGAAACTATTGTTTGCTGAATCTCTTGTACGCACTTCGGTATAGCCCGCCCGAATAGGGCAGAAGCCTTCTGTCAAACCGTATTTGCCAGGCAGCGACGGATAGCCCATGCCGCGAATGGTGATGCCATCAATAATGGTATCGGTGGGTTCGATGCGCCTATTGCCACATATCGAAGTGAGGTCTCCTGGTGTCGTGACTTCTCCAACTTGTCTCGATTTGATATAAATAGCTTGCCGAGTTGTTGCCGTATTGTTGAAAACATCATAGACATTGAAAGTCCGAACGATTATTCGTTTGGTATTTTGTGCCAAAAGGAGGTCGAAAGGCATGTCGGTAGGGAAACCAACAGGTGGAGCGGTAAGGGTTTCACCACAAGCGATGTCAAAAACTTTGTCGTTAAAGTTCATGGACGTTGAGAATGAACATTCTTTCAGAACCTTTGGAGCACCCGTCAAACTTGTGTCGGGTAAGCCAATAAAAGAGACATTATCACATGTTACGGCAATCGCTGGAGGTGCTTGGATGGTCGGTGGCGTCGAGTCAAAGACTTTGAAAGTACCACTACAGCTATTTCCAGAGGCTTTGTCAGTGACAATAGCCCTTAAAGTTGTGCCGATTTGGCTGCTGGTTACGTAATCGTCAAGCAAATTAGTGCCGCCTAAAGTTTGGAGTTGAACGCTGTAGTTCTCAAAACAGCCGTAATAGTTGCCTAATAAAAAGAATTCAGGCAAGATGCGGGTTTGACAATTTTCATTAATTGTCACATTCAATTGGCTTGCGCAAATCATTGTTCCACTTGAAGGATTTTCAGTTACTGTAATACTCAACAGACACGTTGATGTATTGCCAGATGCATCGGTGGCTTTGAAACCTGTATTGAAAGTACCTATATTGAACACTTCACCCGATTGTAAGCCTGCTAACTGTTTGACGGTGGGCGGTGTGGAGCAGTTGTCCGTCGCGATTGCTGTAAAATTGAGCACTTTACGACATTCGCCTGAACCGAGCGTCACTGAGATATTATTGGGACAGGTGATTATCGGTGCTATTTTATCCTCAACAGTGACAATAGCGGAACAAGTTGCTGTGTTTCCCGAAGCATCAGTTGCGGTAAAAAT
>JANMJN010000847.1:0-1598 GCA_031371355.1 Saprospiraceae bacterium | reverse complement strand
TGCACTTTGCCCCTTGCCTTTTATTTAAGCCCGTTTTGCCTTTTCCCAAACAACGGATTGTCGTCCTGAGATAAGCCGTCCGAAGCCACGATAAACCGAATAATTCATCATGCAGAAATAATAAGGCACATAAAAAGCCTTGACTTTAACCTTGAATTGCTCAAAAACCCAACCCAAAACTGCAGAAAGGTAAAAAACAACTTGAGCCCAAAAGATAAAAGTATATAAACCAGTCCATGTTCCCCCCCTCAGTATAAGCTGCCAATTGAGAACAAAAATCAAGGGCAATGCCACAGGTGCGAGCGTCCACCGCAAAACACGATGAGAGATGTATTGAAAAGTTAATACGCCATATTTAAAGGGATTGAGCAATGCTCGAAGCCGCCAAACGGCTTGCAAACCGCCGGCTGAAATGCGGATTTTGCGCTTCAATTCTTCTTTTACATTGGCAGAGTGACCTTCAACGGCATAAGCTTCTGATTCATAAACGATTGTATAACCTCGTTCAGCGATACGCATGGTCATCACAAAATCCTCAATTAAGGTATCTTTTTCAACTGGTTGATACAACGCTGTCCGTATAGAGAACAATTCGCCCGCCGCACCGACAGCAGAATAAAGCTCGGAATCCCATTTTTTCAAGGTAGATTCATATTTCCAATAGATACCCTCGCCTGCCCCACTGGCTTCACCTGACATTTCAACCCGTTTTTCACCCGCCACTGCGCCCACTGTTGGATCTGCATAGTGACGTACAATTTTTTTAATAGCATCGGCATTAATGTCGGTATTGGCATCTGTAAAGACAACGATAGGTGATTTGACAAAAGGCATGACGCGCTCAACAGCAGCAATTTTGCCACGACGCTCAGGTTGGTGAAAAAGTTCGATATGATACCCCTCAGTATTATTGAAGTTCACAATACGCTCAGCCGTTGAATCATTAGAACCATCCGTAACAAAAAAGAAGTGAATTTTATCTTTTGGGTAATCCAGTGCCAGAGAATTGCGTATTTTATCTTCAATCCACTGTTCTTCGTTGTAAGCTGCGACTAAAAACGTCACATCTGGCTCATAATACTGAGGGGTTAAATGCTCGGGTTTGGATTTTTTTTTCTTGCTTTTAACAAGTAAGCCAAGCAAAATACCATAACCGATGTAGCTGTAAAAGACGATAAAAAGGAGTAGCCAAAAGGCAAACGTAAGAATAGAAGTCATTTAAATTTAAGTTTTCTCTATATTATTATTGAATTTGTGTAAAAAATAAGGGATTTATCAGACAAAGTTAGTCTGAATTAAAGGAATCACAAAAGAGAAACCAAAATTTTAATTACCTCAAGCTATTTAATTTCCTTAAGTCTATTTTCATTTTTTTTGTGACACTAAAATATGTTAATAAAATGTAAATATGTGATTTTACACGCAAAACAGATAGTTTAAATATATTTTGTAATTAAAATCTGTTTTATACCGCTCAATTTACAAACAACTATATATCAAGCATTTACCAAAAATAAAAAATCCTACTTTAAACAAAGTGTCATTTTTTTTTAAATTTTTGTTACAAAAATCCATTTTTTGCGTCTCAAAAGCATGAC
>JANMJN010000823.1:0-1640 GCA_031371355.1 Saprospiraceae bacterium | reverse complement strand
CCCTTGAAAAAAGCCTCTGAAACGATTGGCAAAGCCATCAAAAAAGGGGATTACGTGGTGTATGAATCAACGGTTTATCCTGGTTGTACCGAAGAGGATTGTTTACCTGTCGTAGAAGAAATATCTGGTTTAAAGTTTGGTGTGGACTTCAAAGCGGGCTATTCGCCAGAACGCATTAACCCGGGCGATAAGGAACGGACTATTGATACTATTTTGAAAATCGTTTCAGGTTCAGACGCCGAAGCCTTAGAAGAAGTGGCGAAAGTCTATGGTCACATCATCACAGCAGGAATTTTCAAGGCTGAAAGCATCAAAGTGGCAGAAGCGGCAAAAGTAATTGAAAACACGCAACGTGACTTGAACATATCGCTGATGAACGAATTGGCGATGATTTTTAGTAAAATGGGCATTTCGACAAAAGCTGTTATCGAAGCGGCGGCGACAAAATGGAATTTTATCAAGTTACAACCGGGCTTAGTCGGGGGACATTGCATTGGCGTTGACCCATATTATCTGTTGCACAAAGCCCGTCAATTAGGCGTTGAGCCACAAGTCATAGCTGCAGGTCGTCGCATCAACGACGATATGCCCCGGTGGATTACCAAACGGTTGGTACAAATGTTGATTCACAACGGTAAAAACCCAGGGCAGTGTAAAGTCTTAGTAATGGGTATTACCTTTAAAGAAAACGTATCAGATATTCGTAATTCAAAAGTAGTTGATTTGATTCGTGAGTTGATGGACTTTTCAATTAATGTACATATCACTGATACAAATGCCTCGCCTAATGAGGTGGCACATGAATACAAATTGACATTAATTGACCATATTTCGAGCGACTATGATGCTGTTATTACGGCTGTATCGCATGAGGATTATAAAAAACTGACCCCTCAGTATTTTGAGTCAATTATGAAAAAAGACGGCATTTTAGTGGATTTAAAGGGGCTATATGGTCCTTCGGAGGGGTATAGTTATTTACAGTTGTAGTATTTTGTTATTGAAAATGAATCAATAGTCATGAAAAAAAATATTCTTGTTACGGGCGGTGCTGGATTTATAGGCTCAAACCTAGTAAAGGCATTATTGAAAGATAATCGTATTGGGACTGTCCGTGTTTTGGACAATCTATTAACTGGCTCGATTGAAAATATGAGTCCCTTTTTAAATCATCCAAATTTTGAATTTGTAAAAGGAGATATTAGAGATTATGAGACTTGTTTAAAGGCGTGTTCGGGCATGCATTTGGTGTCACACCACGCCGCCTTAGGCTCCGTACCGCGTTCGATAAATGACCCTTTGACGACCAATGCGATTAATATTACAGGTACATTAAACGTATTTACGGCGGCTAAGGAAAATAAGATTGAGCGTATTGTCTATGCAGCCTCTTCTTCAACCTATGGCGATATCCAGAGTGAATACAAAAAAGAAGATGAAATCGGAAAGCCTTTATCACCTTATGCCGTTACGAAATATGTAAATGAGTTGTATGCAAGAGTTTATGGCAATTTATACGGTTTAGAGCATATCGGATTGAGATACTTCAATGTTTTTGGTGCCAATCAAAATCCAAATGGCGTTTATGCGGCGGTCATTCCGCTGTTTATGAGCTATGTCATAAAAGGAGAAAGTCCAAC
>JANMJN010000816.1:0-2434 GCA_031371355.1 Saprospiraceae bacterium | reverse complement strand
AAACAACGAAATCAGAATTCCAGTATGCTTATGACAGCGATGGTAAAGTTATCAGTCTCCAACAAAGAAATAATGATACACTTTTAAGGTTGAGACATTTTATTTATGAAAAAGGCATCATGACAAAATTTTATAGTATTGTGCTGGAAGATTCACTCAAATTATACGTGGCACAACTTTTCTATAATGATAAACAACAACTTATCCACTCTTTTGTCAAAGCATCGAAGAATGATACAGTGTCAATCGATTTTGAATATGCGCCAGAGGGCTGGCTAAAAAGACGAAAACAACAATGGAATACAGGTGTTGTTTACATTTTTGAATACAGTTGGAACAGTGAAGAAAAAATAAGCGATGACCCTGAACGTATTCTTTTTGCAGGTTATCCAATACAATTATTGTCAACATTTATCGCTCCTATTGAACCATTATCAATAAAAGGTAATGCCAGGGGATTGACTAATTATATCATAGATAAAGACGGCAAAGAAACAAAAACCTATCAAGGTGAAGTCTTTGATGTCCGTGCCAATGCCCAAGGTTTGTGGCTTTCTAACAAATATAAAGATTACGATTTTACTAAAAACAAAGAGACAATAACAACATCTCGCGCTTTTTATGAAGGGTGTAAAAATTAAACACGCTCGTTGTTACTAATCTACAACCTTTTGTATTTTTACTTTAATACGCCCTAAACCATGAGTCAAGCCTATTTTTTTTGCAGCAGCGGGTGTTAAATCAATAATGTCTTTTTTGCTGTATGGACCCCTATCATTGATGGTCACGATGACGCTTTTGCCATTGTCGAGGTTGGTCACACGCACTTGAGTGCCAAATTTGAACGTTCGATGTGCCGCTGTTAACTTCTTGCAGTCGAGTCGTTCACCTCTGGCGACGGTTCTGCCGCAAAGACTTTCTGAATAAATGCAGGCGTATCCTGATTGTTGAGCAGATATAGATTGAGAAGTGACAAAGAGAACAACTAATATTGTCCAAACAGATTTCCAGTTTTTCATGCTTTTCTTTTATGTTAAGTGTTCAGAAACATAGATTCAAAAAATATCTAAAACAAATACCGAAATGACCATCCAAAAAATCCGACCAGTTGTACTCGGACTTGCCTACCGTAACCAAGAGGTTTTGGTTGAAAAAGGTTACGATTCTATCAAAAAGGAAACTTTTTATCGCTTTCTCGGTGGCGGCATTGAGTTTCAAGAAACGGCAACCACTGCATTGAAACGTGAATTTGTCGAAGAAATTGACTGCCTTATTGAAGTTAAAGGTTTCGTAACTTTTTTGGAAAACATTTTTGAATATGAAGGGATGCCTAAACATGAACTCGTTTTTGTGTATGAGATTCAATTATCAAGCCCCTTTTACGACATGGATACTTTTTTTAAATCTGAAAATGGTGAAAAAACGGAGGTGGCTTGGTTGCCAATCGCATCATTTAAACAGAAAGAATGGACGATTTATCCTTTGGGCATTCTTGACTATTTGTAAGTCGTTAAAAAATATCTAAAATGCAGTGTTTGCATCCAGATTGGTCGGGGAGGGGGGTAAACTTGCCGTTCATCAAAATTTGTCTCTAAAAATATCTTCATCTTCAAAAATGATTTTACCTTACAGAGGCATTTCGATCATTCATTCACATCATTTTACAAACCAATCAGTATGAAAAAATTACTTGTTATGGTCATGTCATGTGCTCTTTTCGCACAGACGACCTTTGCACAAGACGCTGCAGACGACAAAATCAACAAAATCATCCGTAAACACGGCATGGAACAAAGTAAGGTCATGGAAGCTGCTTTTTACCTCACCGATGTCTATGGTCCCCGTTTGACAGGTTCGCCTATGTTGGACAAAGCCACAAAATGGGCGCAAGACCAACTGACCACTTGGGGCTTGCAAAATGTCCACACCGAAGCGTGGGGACCTTTTGGCAGAGGCTGGGAATTGCAACACTTCGAAGCCCATGCCGTTGAGCCGACTTATTATCCGCTCATTGCTTATCCCAAAGCGTGGTCGCCTTCGACAAATGGTACTTTGACAGGCGAAGTCATTTATTTCAAAGCCAATAGTATTGAGGAATTGGCAAAATTTAAAGGCAAATTGACCGGCAAATTCGTTTTGATGGACACCATACGCAACGTAAAAATTGGATTTGATGCACCCGCTAAACGTTATGCCGACTCTTCGCTCTTGGAAATGGCGAATGCCTCGAAGCCAACGCCCCGCACTTTGCGCAATTTCGGTTTTGGCGACAATGAGTTTAGCAAAGCCATGCGCAAAATGTTGTATGATGAAAAACCTTTGGGCATCATTGACCGCAGTTTTGCAGGAGATTTAGGTACTGTTTTCATCTCTGGCGCATCTGCCAAAGAAGGTCAAGCACGCGATGAAGGTGCAGAAGTCTTGCCACAAATGA
>JANMJN010000802.1:0-4621 GCA_031371355.1 Saprospiraceae bacterium | reverse complement strand
ATCATGGATGAGAAATTGGGTCGTCCGCAAGGTACTGCACGCGGCTTGATTACTTTCGTGAAAGACCGTCCAGGACATGACCGTCGTTATGCGATTGATGCATCAAAACTGTTGAATGAACTCGGTTGGACACCCTCCATAAAATTCGAGGAAGGTTTCCGCGAAACCATTGATTGGTATTTAACCAATAAAGAATGGGTTGATAATGTGACTTCGGGCAATTATCAGCAGTATTATGACAAGCAATATGCTTAAATTTTAGTGGATAGTTTATAGTTTAGTAACGCGTAAATAATAAGATGGTCAAAAATCCCGAAGGGATTCAACATGAATAGAAATAATAGGTGAATGCCCCCAACTCCGAAGGAGTTAAACATGAATAGCTAAGTTATTGAAGTTTAACGCCTTCGGCGTTAAGTTCCATTCACCTATTATTTCTATTCATGTTGAATCCTTTCAGGATTTTTTTCAAACGAGTTTGACCATCTTATTATTTACGCGTTACTAAACTATAAACTATCCACTATCAACTATTCACTATCAACTATCCACTACTAAATCTTACAATGAAAAAATTCATTTTTCTCCTTTTTTGTGCTTTCTTTTTGACCAAAACGACTTTTGCGCAGCAAGTATCTACCAATGTGGATACTTCCGTCATTAATTCAGAACTAAGAAAACGTGGATTGAGCGAAGAAGAAGTGCGTCAACGTCTTGAAGAAAAGGGTATTGATATTGACAATATTCGTCCGCAAGATCTGCCACGTGTACAAAAGCAAATCGAAGAGATTGTTGCTGAATTAGAGAAAGAGAAAAAGCAAAAGTTGGATTCAGAATCTGCAATAAAAGACGATCAAGACGAATCGGCGAAGGTGACAAAAAAAGATAGGAAAGTATTAGATATTGATGAAGACTCGATACCTCAAAAACGGATTAAGCCAATAGAGCAAAAGAAAAAAATGACAGAAGATGATATTGATGACCCTAAAATTTCCCGAAAAAAAGCCATAGAATTGGCAAAAGAAACAATAAGAGACAGTATCAGACGTGCGAAAGGCATTACGATTGAAGAGGCTTTTGGCTTGAAAACACCGACAAAAGAGTCTCAAAAAGATACCATCAAACCCAACTTAGTGTATGGACATCAAGTTTTTAGAGATGGAAAATTGAACTTCATTAAAGACAAAGATTTTAAAGCCTCTGATTCTTATGTTCTGTCAAGTGGCGACAAAGTGACGATTAGTATCTCAGGTGTGGCTTATTATAACCAATCTTTTACGATAAATAGTGAGGGGTATATCCAGCCCGACAGAATGCCGCGCGTCTTTCTAAAAGGTTTGCCTTTGAGTGTTGCCAGACGCAATTTGCAATCGAGTTTTCAACGTTTTTATCCATTTTCCCCTGGAGACTTTTTGGTTTCAGTCAATGCGACGCGTATCGTTGTCGTCAATATTGTCGGAGAAGTGTTCAATCCAGGTACTTTTACTGTTTCAGCGGGTAACTCGGCTTTTAACGCCCTTATTGCTGCGGGTGGACCAACAGATATTGGTAGTGTACGTAATATTAGACTCATACGTTCTGGGTCAAATGAAAAGAAGCGGCTCGATGTATATGAGTTTCTGATAGACCCCTCAGTAGCGCGCGATTTTTCGTTGTTTGAAAATGATTATATCAGTGTACCCGTTGCCGAACGCATTGTTTCAATTGCAGGTGCAGTACGCCGTCCGATGAAATATGAATTAATCGGTGGTGAACACTTAATGAAAGCCTTGACTTATGCAGGTGGTTTGGCAGAAAATGCTTATCAAACGACTTTGCAAGTCCGCCGTTTTGTCAATGACCGAGAGAAAATCATTGATGTCAATTACAAAGACTTGAAAGGGCGAGGCGGTGATTTTGAGCTCTTAAATGGTGACTCTGTAGTTGTTAAAGCGATTCCAACTATTTTTGAAAACTTTGCGAATGTCGTTGGTGCCGTTGATTTGCCTGGCAAATTTGAAATTACGGAAGGGATGACGGTCAAAGATGTGTTGGCTAAAGCCGTTTTGAAAAAAGAAGCCCGTACAGACATTGCTTATTTGCAACGCACAAACCCTGACCAAACAGTACAATTGAAGCTCCTCAATATTGACGATATACTGAAAAACCCTAATGCCCCTTCCAATTTTAAACTCCAAGCCAAAGACCGTTTGCTCGTATATACGACTGAAAAGTTTATGACTAAAGACTCCGTTTTTGTTAATGGGGCAGTCAAAACACCGTTGCGGTTTCCTTTCGACCCTTCAAAAACGATACGCATTAGTGATATCGTCAACTTAGCAGGTGGTTTAAAACCAGATGCAACGGACTTTGCTTATATCGTTCGGCGAGACCCCAATAATGTAAAATTGGTTGAATACAAGCGTATTGAACTGAAAAAAGCATTAGAAAACAATAACTCCGATGAAAATGTCTTTTTGCAAGCCAATGATGAACTGCGGATACAATCACGAGTGACTTATGTTGATGAAGCTTATGTGCGGGTTTCAGGTGCTGTACGTATTCCAGGTGAGTATAAATGGGACGAAACCCTCACTTTACGCGATGTCTTAACCCTTTCAGGTGGTTTGAAACTTGAAGCGGCAGCCAATCGGGTGGATGTGTCTCATGTACAACTGAATGGTAACGATGAGGTCAGAACAATTGTGGCAACCGTAGAAGTTGATAAAAACCTTAACTTTGAGAATCAAGCGGCAGCTAATTTTCCTCTGCAACCATATGATCAAATAGTTATCAGAAGTATTCCTGAATTTGGTTTTCAGAAAATGGTGACGCTTTCAGGCGAAGTCAAATACCCGGGTCAATATGCTTTGATTGACAAAAATGAGCGTTTGATGAATGTTATTCAGCGTGCGGGGGGTTTATCAACTGAAGCTTTTCCTTCGGGTGCAACATTATATAGAAATCAAGACAATATTGGTTACGTCATCGTTAAGTTGGAAGATGCGATAAAAAATCAAACGTCATATCACAATATCATATTGAAAGAAGGTGATAATATAGATATCCCCAAAAATAAAGACATCGTTACGATTCGTGGTGCTACGCAAATGGTTGATTTGTATCCCGATAAAATTCTTGCGGCAGGTAAAATCAACGTGGCTTATGAGGGTAACAAATCGGCTTGGTATTATGTGGACAATTATGCGGCAGGTGTCGGTAAAGATGGGCGCAAACGTTTGATTTCTGTCGAACATCCTAATGGAGAAATAAAAAGGACAAAAGATTTCTTGCTGTTCAAAATTTACCCCAAAGTTCAAAAAGGGAGTATTATATCAGTTGGATATGCCGAAAAGAAAAAAGAGACTATAAAAAGTGATAAAAAAGAGGTGGATTGGGGAAAAGTATTAGCAGACTCTATTGCTCAAGCGACAGCCTTGTTGTCATTTATTTTGTTGATTCAAAGGTTGAATTAAATGATCGTCATTTTGCGGATATTAATGTGTTTTTCTGAAATTCTGTCAACTTGAAATTTTAGAATTTTACTGAGGGGTCTCTTTTTTTTTGAAAAAATAATGACTTAAATCAAATTAGTCGTCTATATACCACTGGGTTATTGATTTAAGACAATTAAAATAAAAAATAGAGCAGAATTATATTTTTAAACGCATATTTTATTTAGCTTTACAAAATTCTGCAAACAAATACTTTAGAGTCATTACAAAAATAAACAAACTAAATTATGATTATTCTCTACGTCGTCGCTATCGCATTCACTATTGGTACACTTTTTAATTTGCTCAATTCGTCTTCAAGAAATCGTCGTTATTATTAAGAGATAGATTTTTTGAATACGATTAATACAGCCCTAAAAATGTCTAATGACATTTTTAGGGCTGTTTCATTATTCTAATCTTTATCTAAACCTTATCCCTTTTGGGCTGTTCAACCAATGCAATGATTTTCCTATCTTTGCGCAAGAAATATTAATAAATGAGTAAGACACCTTTGAAAAGACAAGTTGACGTTCTGTTACCGACGGATTGGGGTAATTTTAGAATGATTGCCTATGCACGTAGCCCTAATGACAATGCCCCACATTTAGCTATGGTTCACGAAAGTTTCAACCCATTCAATGAGCCGACCCTCGTACGCATTCACTCTGAATGTATGACGGGCGATGTGTTTCATTCAAACCGTTGTGATTGTGGAGAACAATTGGATTATGCGATGCGATTAGCGGCTGAACGAGGTGGCGTTGTCATCTATTTACGGCAAGAAGGGCGCGGCATCGGTCTCATCAATAAACTTAAAGCCTATAATTTGCAAGACAAAGGTTTTGATACGCTTGAAGCCAATCTGCATTTAGGTTTTGAAGGGGATGAGCGTCAATACGACGATGCGGTTGCCATTCTTCAAAGCCTGGAAATCAAAAAAGTTGCTTTACTAACCAATAATCCCTTGAAAGTCAATTATTTAGAAAAAGGTGGCATCAAGGTTGTTGAACGTTTACCCATCCTCATCGCGCCCAGAGAAGAAAACGCTTTTTATCTGAGAACCAAGCAGAACGCTATGGGGCATTTGCTTAACTTGTGATTCGGGATTCGGATATTCGGTACTCGGTTTCGTGATTCGGATATTC
>JANMJN010000797.1:0-2279 GCA_031371355.1 Saprospiraceae bacterium | reverse complement strand
ATTGCTCCCTCAGAAGTTATGAATATTTCCGATTTAGGGCTTTTTTGAGCGATACACCCTTGCCAAATACTGATATTTAATAGCAGAAAAAATATTTTTTTCATTTTTTTTAAATTTTTAGACTGAGTGAATTTTATCAATATCTCTTTAAGCCACAAAGCTCGTTTAAGGTTATTGCAAAAATATCACAACGTTTTTTTTATGCTACATGTGACAAATTGTTATTATAAAAAATACTTTCATTACCTATTGACATTCATTTTATTATCCTATATATTTGTATCAAATGCTAATGAATTTACACAATTTTAGATGTATCTAAAATTGCCTTCTTTTACAGTTTTCTCCGTTTCATAAGGACACAAAATATTGTTAAAAAGCTATATACTGAAACACATAGTCTTAAACAAAAATGCACATGTCCGATGAAACATCTCCTTATTCTTACTCAGCTTTCTTTCTTTTTGACAACATTCTTGTATGCACAAGAGAAAAGCAATAGTACCGTTCCAAGTGCTTTGGGACAGGTCATTATTGAGGGCACCATAAAAAATGAACACAATGGTAATTTCCTTCCCGATGCGCGTGTCGTAGTCTATGACGACAAAATGATTGCACTGATTGGACAAACCTTGACGGACGGTGATGGTCGTTATAAAATAGCCGTTCCTAAAAAAGACCGTTACCGCGTGGAGGTTCATAAAAGCACTTATTTCAAAGAAAACAATGTGTTTTCTACTGATTCGGCTACAATTCGGCAAGACTTAGCCCTTAAAAACAAACCGGGTTATATCTTTGATATTACGATTTTTGATAAGGACCGCAAGCAAGAACCCATCAATTCTTTGGCTGATTGTAAAATTGAAATTTACAATAATACAACCAAAGAACAGGAATTGACCATCCCGAAACACCCAAAAGCAGTCTTTAATTTTCCTTTCAATGAAGGTAATCACTACACTGTGCTGGTCAGAAAGCCCAAGTATATCAATCGTCGTATTGAAGCTTTTGTAAATATCAACGGTTGTATTATGTGCGTGGACGGGATGGGTGTTCAGGAACTGAATATGATTGCTTTGATGACACATGACAATGAAATTGGTTATTTCTTAGGCAATGTTGATTTGGATTCGATTCAAATCGGCAAAAAGTTTATGATTCCTAATATTTATTACGATTTCGACAAGTCGTTTATTCGACCTGAAGCGGCAAAAGTATTGGATAAATTAGCCATTTTTTTGAAAGATAATCCTGCAATTAAAGTCGAATTGGGCGCCCATACCGATGTCCGAGGTTCTGATGCTTACAATTTATCCTTGTCGGACAAGCGTGCTGAATCAGCCGTGAGGTATCTCGTAGATAAATGTGGCATCAGTCAAGCCAATATCACTTGGAAAGGATATGGTGAAACACAACTCGTCAATAGCTGTGCAAATGGCGTGAAATGCTCGGAAGAAGCACATCAAATGAACAGACGTACCGAATTAAAAGTAACAGCAATTGCAGCAGAAGATCCACTTTGGAATCATACGCTCAAAGAGATAATTGAAAATAAAGACCTGTATGCTAAAATCATAAAATTAGAAAAAGCAGGGCAGGAGCAACCAAAGACAGGTAGTGTGATTCGCCAATAGCTCATTAAAAATAAACATTCCTAACAATTTAAAACAATGATTATGAACAACTGGATAGTTTTTACCAATGGTTTTAAGAAAATATATGTGTGGATATTTTTGAGCTTCTTCTACGCCCTTACATTTGCCCAAACAACATCCACCATTAAAGGCGTTAAAACGGATAATGCCTATGCCAATACAACGGAGATTAGTAAATCTAAAAATGCTACAGATGCGCAAGTTTTAGCCGAAATTGAAGGAAATTATGGCATTGGCGATATTGTACGCATTGTTGTAGCAACGCCAAAACCCGCTTTTGACCCTTTGACGCTGAGAGGAAATGGCGAAACGGTTGCGACAAATATAACTACGACAACTCAATATAATACACAGTCAATTGCTGCACCAACTATCAACCTAAGGCAATCGGTTCCTACGATTCAACCTAAATCTGCACCACAACAACTGACAGCCCCCCCTCAGTATGTCGTGTATAAACAATCGAATATGGCTGCGCCAACTGCACCTAAAACACAATACATTTCGCCAAATTTGGCTCTAAAAACCCCTAATATTGATAATTCGGCATCTGGAACTGTATCAACACAGACAAAAACTGATTTGACATCAATTGAAAAAAAGCCAGTTATCATATCCGAAACC
>JANMJN010000518.1:0-6846 GCA_031371355.1 Saprospiraceae bacterium | reverse complement strand
GTATAGCCCAACAAGCCCATGCCGATTCGGTCTTGTTTAACAATGAATTTCATTTGATCAAACTGAACAGCATTTATAGTTTTCAATTTGAAGGCTTTGCGATAAGCTAATGAAAAGGTCGGATAATTGGAATCCTCAATATCTTTATAATTTGGATAAGTCAAATATTTTTGAGCCGGTGTCCAACTTAGTTTTATATTGGCAAAAAGAGCATTGTTTTTTATAAAATTAAAAGGCTGAACAGGGTCATTACTGTTATATTCTTCGTTTTTTTTGCGAAAACTGTATTCGGTATTGATACTGAGGGGGGTACGTTGCGCATATTCAAAACCACCTTCAAGCCTTAAACCATTTACAACTTCTTGACCATAAGTGACTTTTGCATACCTTTTATCATATATTTTATACACATGCTTTTTGTCATAAAGGGCATATAATTGGGCAACGATGGTTGAAATAGGATTTTCTTCATTGAATTGTACCGTTTTTTGGCCGCCTTCAATTTTTAATTTGGCAAAATTGAAACGGTTAAACAAGTATTCCGCCGAAGCTGCGATACGTAATTTTTTCTCTGCAAAGCTGTAAGATACTGAGGGGTCAATTGTTACACTTGATTTGTAAGGTTTAAACCTTTCTCCATATCTTTTTGAAAAAGACATGAGCGAGGCTATATTTAAACCTTGAACAGGATTAAAATTGACGACTGAAAGTGGCGAACCCACCTTTAAACTCCATCGTTCCCACGAGTTTTGGTATGTATAACCCGTCAATAGGTTTATTATTTGGAATTTATTGTTCTTTGTATTAACAGAATCAAGATAGGTTTTGGATTGGCGAACAGTCTGAATTGAATCCTTTTTTGTGTAATCTAATCGTTCTTCAAGGGTTAAAGGTATCGGGCGAAGGGTGTCCCAATGCGCCAAATCATTGTCATTTTCTCCTTTTGATGCTTTGAAAATTTCATTTGAGAAAAAACGAGGCGCATACTGAGGGGTCAAATCATAGTTAGAAAAAACGCCATTGAAACTGCCGCCAATTTTAAATCCTAAAATACCTATTTTGAAGACAATGGCTTGCGACAACAAACGCCAAACTTTGCCGACAGGCACATGATTTTGTTTCAGATAAAGCGTATCGAGGATGGGTTGCTGAATGCTTTTTCCTGTTACATACAAATCAGTTTGATAGATATTCCATTGATTGTCAACGATATAAATTGTACCGCCAAAAGTCGGGTCTTCTTTCCGAATCGGCAAAACAGTAATTTTATAAATCGTATTTCCACTTTCATCTTTAAACTGCCCTTCTAAACGATAGCGATAATACAACATCGCATTGTCGGCAATAGGTGATAATATCTGACGTTGAATATCAATATGTTGATCATAAAAATTGAAATCAAACAACGTAGCTCGATTGAAACCAAAGCCATTTGAATTGCCACTCACTTTTGAGGAAATGAGTTCTTCTTTCTTTTTTTCGCCGTCAACAAAGAGTTTGGAAATTGTTTCAGAAAGATATACAATCCCTTGACGTGTATTTGTATCGATGTTGCCTCCCATATCGCCAATGTCACGCCCAAAAATTTTAGTTGGTGCATCAAGGACTTTTTGTAAACCTTTTATATACACATCACAGGAATAGGCTTTTACCTGGTCGCGATAAGTGCGGCGCATCGCAATCGCTTGACGAATAATTGGGTAAGCAGAGTCTTCAGCATTGGACTTGACGACAAATTCTTGAAGCTCAATTTCGTTGTTTTTCAGGGAGATATTGAGACTTGTTTTGCCTTTAACTTTAACATCTATAATTTTCTTTTCATATCCAATATATTGAAAAACAATGTGATAGGCACCATTTTCCAAATCGAGCGCATAATACCCCTCAGTATTCGCAGTCGTTCCGCGAGTTGTCCCTTCAATATAAACATTTGCAAACGGGAGTGCTTCACCTTTATTATCGGTGATTCGTCCGTTGAGTTGAGCCTGTAAATGGTAAGGAAAAGTTAGCACAACAAAAGTGGCTATCAAAATTGATTTCATATGTAAAACTTGAGTTTGTTTTCTGACATGATGGTGTAAACATAACGTATATCATCGCTTTCATTGATATTTATTATAAGTACTGACGAAAATCATCCGACTAAAACGCCTTTTTCCAGTATGAAATTTGAAATTTTAAAAAGAAATGAGTAAAATTGTGTTGTCTATTATGGTTTCAAAATGAAAATGAACGTCTTCTTTTTTTCAAATGGATAGAAGTAAAATCAAATAAAAAACTCAATATATTAATAAAACCAAATCAATGAAAAAAACAATCAAAGGAAATGAACAAGCACGCTTATTCAAAAATCCTATCCTCGAATATTTTACAAAATCATCACTTTTTGAATCAACATTGACATCAATAGGCATATCAGTGGGGTGCATATGGATTGGAAATAAATTGAATCCAGAAATGTCCCTGAATTGGTCAATTGGTATTTTTATTGCAGGACTATTGTTTTGGTCGCCTTTCGAGTATTTACTCCACCGATATATTTTTCATATTGCTGATGATGCTTTCAAAGGGAGTCGCCGCTTTCAATATGTGCTGCATGGCGTTCATCATGAAAATCCAACAGATGCCCAACGGACATTGATGCCTTTTTTACCGAAAATGATATACGCTGTCGTGTTTTTTGCTCTTTTTTACATTGTTTTAGGTAAAAACAGTCCGTATTTTTCAGGCGGTTTTATGATGGGTTATTATGGGTATTCAATGTTACACTATTCCATTCATCGCTTTCGGGCACCCGATTGGCTTAAACCGTTGTGGCATCACCATCATATTCATCACCATCTGCACAACGATAAAGCGTATGGTGTTTCATCTACATTTTGGGATCGCTTTTTTAATACTATGCCGCCTAAAAACCCATTAAAATCAAAAGAAGTAAATGGCTAATTTTCGTATTGTTTAAAATCTATGACAATACTGAGGGGGGGTAAATGGAAAAAAAACGGTTGACAAGTTTACACTCATCAACCGTTTTTATTTTATAACTTATTGACAATCAATAATTTAGTGAGCCAATATTATTTCTTTTTCTTTGTCGGCGTTACTTGTGGTTGCTGCTTTGCCAATTCCTGTTGCTTCATCGCTTCATCCAATTTTTGGCGGAAAAAGCTTTGTTTTTTAGGCTTTTTCTTATGCGCATCCAACTCTTCACGAATTTTATCATGGTCAATAATGTATTGCTTTGTCACAACTGTTTGAGCAATATTCAAAATGTTAGAAAACAACATATATAAACTCAAACCTGCCGCATAGCTGTTAAAGACGAACATGAAAATAAGCGGTGTAAAATACTGCATATACTTCATCGCTGCTGGCTGTCCTGTCATATCCACATCTTTCATCGAATACCATGTAAAAACCAACAAAGACAAACCCCATAACAGCGCAAATAAACTAACGTGTGCACCGTACATTGGTACGTAAAACGACAATTTCATAAATTCTTCATAGCCAGATAAGTCTTTTGCCCACAAAAAGCCTTGTTGACGAAAGTCAATCGTTGCAGGGAAAAAACGGAACAAAGCCATCCATATCGGCATTTGGAGCAACGTCGGAAAACAGCCACCCAATGGATTGACACCAAATTCGCCATACAGCTTCATTTGCTCTGCTTGAACTTTTTGCGGGTCGTCTTTGAATTTCGCTTTCATCTTTTCGATTTCAGGTTTCAAAGCCGTTGTTTTGGCTTGCGAACGCAGCATTTTATAGCTCAATGGATATAATATAGCCTTCACAAAAAAGGTCAAAAGCAAAATACAAATGGCAACATTACCTATAATACCATGTAAAAAATCAAAAATCGGACGAATGACCCAACGGTTTATCGTACCCAATATCGAGCCGCCATAATCCACAACTTGGTCTAAACCATTGTAATACGTATGTAAAATATTAAAATCATTAGGACCCGTATATATTTTCATTGCATAACCATTAGCCAAGGCATCCGCAGGAATTTCAAGGCGAGAGGTCATTTTTTTCAAATCTTCATGATCAGCTGGATGGTTTTCAGTTTCAATGATCGCCGACTTGAAACCATTTTCTTTGGGTGCCATCAAAACGGTACTGAAAAACTGATTGCTGTTTGAGACCCATTCTATATTTTTACCATTCAACTCCAGCTTATCACTTTTAGTACCAGAAAGATAATCGGGCGAACCATCCGATAATTTGTAGTGCAAATATGAGTAAGACGTTTCGTAATTGACGTTTTTCTCTAATTTATCTAAGTTGTTTTCCCAATTCAACTGAACCGATTTGGCATCTGATTTCATAATAGAAGCCAATCCGTTGAACTTTACGGTATAGTCCATATCATAAGCCGAACCCAATGTATAACGTTGCTCAAACCCTACTTGGTCATTCAGCATGGCGCGGAATGTAAGGGTATTGCCCGATACGAAGGGTGTAAAAAACATATTTGCAGTAGAAATAGAACCTGTTGGTGTATTCGCTGGAATATTGTAGTTAAACTTATTTTTTGCATCTTCAAACAAATAAAGCGGCGTGACAACGTCTTCTCTTTTTTCGTTTTCAAGAATTCGTTTGAACTTTTTGAGCAAAACATTTAAAATACGTCCACCTTTATTGGTAAAAGTAACTTTTATATCCTCGTTCTCCAAAACAGAAATTTGCTCTGTACCAACAGCCAAACTACTAAAATCACCCATCTCACTAGCCATCTGTACCCGCTTGATAGAGTCGGTTACTGAGGGGGGGATTGGTGTCGTTTTTGCAGCGATTTGCAAACTGTCATTGGTTCTTTGAACGTTGGCAATGGAATCTTGTGTTCTCAGTTTCAAATCTTTCTCTGCCTGTGAAGGCGCAGTGAACATATTCCACCCAAGCAAAATAAGTAAAATTAACACCATGCCGATCATGGCATTTTTGTTGTCTTGATTCATCAATGTTTATATTTTTATCAAATAAAGTTGCTTCATTTTGCGTGGCAATCTCGTTACTACCAAATGCGGCGCAAAATTACAAAGTTTGAACGTCAAAAAGGCTTTTGTCTCATCTTTTTTCAAAGACGATTTAAGGCAGGATATATTTTTTGACCACAGATAACAGGGATTTATCTGTGGTCAAAAAAAAAATCATCATTTCAACTTCGCCCAATCTACTTCATTAAAAGATGTAAATACCGAATCGGGCATACTCTGATAAACGCCAATCGGCACCATTGACCGATTTTCCCCACGACTGATAGATAGCATAATATTGCCTAAAGCCCGATAATCTGCCCAGGGCGTACTCATTGTAGGCTTTTCGTTAGTCGCTTTCGCATAATAATCCCATTGAACAACTAAGTGACTGGACGGATTCACATAAACATGATATTTATTGTCTGGTGTATTGCCAACGCCTTTAAAAGTCATTTCGACGACTTCGCAATCCACATCAAGTGCATTTTTTTTCTGACCAACATACTTCAACGTCACGCCTGAATCTTTCATTTTGAAAGGCATGAGCAACCAATAAGCATCGTTTATCCAAGCTCCTTTGCCGCGTTCAAGGTATTTTTTCACAGAATCGGGTTGCGTCAACTCCATACCGTCTTTCCAAACACGACCTGTCATGTTTTTTAAGTCCAAACGGATTTTCATATCGCTTTTGAGAAAATCAATCCGCACTTTTCCCTTTGTTTTGTCCCACACCAATGAACGGTTGCCAAAAAAAGTCCACCTTATATAACGTGTCATATCCCAAGCATAACGACCGCCACAGGCTTTCATCACCTCATCGGCAATGGCAATAGCCTTTGCATCAGACCCCTCTGTATTGAAGCCTGGCATGGGTGTATTTGGCACATCTTTGTAGACAAATTTTTGAGAAGATTGGCAAGCGATAAAGCTACCGAGAAGGGCTAAAACGACGAGTATTTTATTCATAATGAATGAGTTATGGTTATTTTTTTTTTAAAATAATTATTTAAACACTTACCAAATTTTCTTCTTTCCACTTAAACCCAAAATGCCCAACAAACCTCTTGTGACTTCACGAATAAACGTATTACTCACTTGTCTTACAAGCGGGCTTTTCATCGCTTGTTCAACAAAAGTCGGTTCTTCTTTTTGGTTAGGTCTGTTACTACTTTGCTGCGGTTGTGCTTCAGCAGCTTGATTCAGTTTAGCGGTCAAAATCTCATAAGCGGATTCTCTATTGATGACTTCGTTGTATTTTTTGATGATTTTTGACCCCCTCAGTATATCGTCGATTTCACTGTCTGTCAATACATCCATACGCGATTGCGGTGGGCGCAACATCGTATGCACAAGCGGTGTCGGAATTCCTTTTTCATTTAAAACTGTTATCAACGCTTCACCAATACCAAGTTCGGTTAACAGTGTTTCAACGTCATAATATTCAGTTATCGGATAGTTTTGCGCTACCAAGCGAATGTTTTGGCGGTCTTTTGCTGTAAATGCCCTTAAAGAATGCTGCAATTTCATACCCAATTGGCTCAAAACGGCATCGGGAATGTCTTGTGGGTTTTGCGTGCAAAAATAAATGCCTACCCCTTTCGAGCGAATGAGCTTGATAATTGACTCAATTTGATTTAGCAAAGCCTTAGATGCTTCATTGAAAACCAAATGGGCTTCGTCAATAAAAATACACAGCTTAGGTTGGTCTATATCGCCAGCCTCTGGAAAAGTCGCATAGATTTCTGCCAATAATTGGAGCATAAAAGACGAAAACAACTTCGGACGGTCTTGAATATCCGTCAAACGAATGATGCTGATGATGCCATGTCCATTGTTATCCAATCGGCAAAGGTCTTCTACT
>JANMJN010000732.1:0-8155 GCA_031371355.1 Saprospiraceae bacterium | reverse complement strand
CACAATCCAAGAACCTTCCCAACGCCTTTCTTTCATCGAAGGATTCGTAATTGTCCATGAAAAATCGAGCCGATGATAGTCTGAAATTCGGGCATTATTACGGTCGGTATAAACAGGGAAGATATTGAATCCGCTTTTATAAAAACTCACGGGTGCCGTGTAAGGTCTGCCCGTACTGTAAACAAAAGTAAATGACAGCGAATTGTGGCGTTCTGTCTGAAAATTCAATAACATATTGAGCGTGTGCGGTTTATCAACGGCAGTGCGAAACCATTCACCACCGTTCAGCTTTTGCAAATCGGGTACATCGCCTGTGATTTGCTCAAAACTGCGGGCATAGGTGTAGCTCAACCAACCTGTCATCACACCTTTCTTTTTGTTAATCAACAACTCTGCGCCATAAGCCTTAGCCGACCCCCTCAGTAATTGCGTCTCTACAACAGGATTTGTGGACAAATCTGCGCCATTTAAGTAGTCAAAAATATCGCGTTGCCACCGATAATAACCTTCAACCGACCATTCCCAAACACGACTTTTACTGTCATGAAAATAGCCAACCGATAGCAAATCACTTTGTGCAGGCAGTACATAACGATTTGCTGTTTTCCAACGTGCATTAGGCAATGGCGTTGAGTTATTGGCTATCATTTGCAAAAATTGATTCATCCGATTGTAACCCATTTTGATGGATTGACCCTCACTCAATTTATAGCGTAAACCTAAGCGTGGCTCGAAACGAGCATAATGTGATTCGATCGCATTTTTACCTATAAACAAGGTATCAACAATAGAATTCAGCGATTTTGGCGCATCCGAAGCGTAAGTTGGCAAGCTATAAGGACCTAAATTCCAATAATTAACATACCTTAAGCCCACTTCTACCAGTAATTTTTTTGACAATTCATATTCATCAGAAACAAAAAACGCCGCTTCCCAAGACTTCTCTTTTTGCAAATGGATGGTTGATACCGACGAACCAGAAATAGGTGTTAAGTCGCCTGGTTCGATACCATAATTGGTCACCGTCGCACCTACATTAATGCGTTGACGAGACGAAGGCGCATACGTTATTTCCGCTTTGACATTGCGATAATCAAGATTTGTATTAAAATCAAAACCCGTTTTGACTTCCCTCGCCGAAGTATTGGAACTGTATTTTGAAGACACTGCCAACAAGTTAAAATTCAGCTTTTCAGAAAAATAATGATTCCATTTTAGCGAAAAATTCTGATGTCCATAGTTCAAAGTTGCCTGCCGTGGCACAACGTTAGCGATACCAAACAAGGAATCTACACGATAAGAATCATAACTCAAATAGCTTGTGAATGTAACATTATCGTTCTGATTGGGTCGCCACAATACTTTATTAACAAAGTCATAAAACTGCGGTTTATTATTTGGGATGCGCTTTTGACCTACCGAACTTACAAGTGCTTTATTGTAAAAATTAATCAAATATTCATTGAAAGAAAACCGAGCAGAAGTCATTAATGCCAATTTCTCTTTGATAATCGGAATTTCTGCTTGGATTCGGTTCGAAATCAGACCCGCTCCACCTTTCATTTTGAAGTCTTCCAAGTTCGGTTCAATCAAACGTACATCGAGGACGCCCGCCGTTTTACCGCCATAACGTGCTGGAATTGAGCCTTTATATATCTGCATTTCTCGAATAGCATCTGTCGGGAACAACGAAAACAAGCCCAATAAATGCGTTGGATTAAAAATCGGCATATTATCCAAAAGAATCAGATTTTGGTCAACAAAACCGCCCCTGATATTAACACCGTTTGCCCCTTCACCAACTGCCGAAATACCTGGTAACATTTGTAAACTGCGCAAAATATCCACTTCACCCGCCGCAGGAGGCAGTTTTTGAACGGCTTTAATACTCAACATACTCACACCCAAAGCAGGCGTTTCCATCGTCCGCACAGCACTTTGAGATGTAATAACGACTTCTTCAAGCTGTGTAGCGATGTTTTCCATTTCTATACTGAGGGGGGTCTCTTCTGCGACCACCAACCGTTTCGAAAAGGGTTTATAACCTACAAACCTAAAAGTAACAGTATGTTCAGAACACGTCATAGGCATTCTGACTTGCCCTTTTGAGTCCGATTCTACACCCGTTTCACGTCCATCGAGGGTCATAACAGCCCCAAAAATGGACTTCCCCGTCTGTGCATCGGTCACTTGGGCAAGCAGATAACAGGATTTTTGTGCAAAAAGCCCGGTATGTACCATTATTGATAACGCCAATAAAAACACTTTTTGGTACTTTATAACATTGCATAAGCGCAGCCTTGTCTGCCTAATTTGCAAAAAACATTTTTGGCTATTAACCATTGATAATTAATTGTTTATATCGTTGTATATAGATATTGGGCGTTGTAAGAAGATATGTAAAACTAATTGTCCACCGCTTGCATCACCAAAGTTCTAAACTTACCACTGTTATTATTGTCATTGACCTTTTGTGTTTGCTTCATGATAACGCCAATGATTTTTTCCTTTGGATCAGCAAAGTAATTTGTATTAAAATAACCACCCCATGTAAACAAGTTTTCGCTGCCCATACCACCTTTCGCCATGCCTTTTTCTGTCAACAAACCAAAAGCCAAACCGTAATTTTGGTCAGCTTTATCGCCACCCAACAAATCGCCTACTTGGTTCATCATCATTGATTCGATGGTTTTGCGACTCAATAGTCGTTTTCCGTTCAGTTCGCCATTGTTTAGATACATTTGGAGAAAAGTAGCGTAGTCCTTCGCCGTACTTGACAAGCCGGCACCGCCTGAAAAAAAGGTTTTTGCACCTTTTATTGGATAGTCAGGGTCATAAAAATTGTCCACAAACGAACTCCAATTATCGCCTGTTTTTGTTTGAATTTTAACCAAACGACTGGCTTTTGCATCCGGCAAATAGAAATATGTATCGTTCATACTGAGGGGGTCAAAAATGTGTGTTTTTAGATATACATCGAAAGGCATTCCTGAAATAACCTCAATAAAATAGCCCAAAACATCCAATCCTTCACTATACACATACTTTTCGCCGGGCACATGATGCAGAGGCAATTTGGCTAATTTCTTAATATTATCACCTATTTTGACCGATTCAGTCGTGAATAAGTCCACAATACCCGCTTTTTTATACATCGCTTTGAAACGTGCATCGCCATCAATGACTCCATATCCAAGCCCAGATGTATGCGTCAACAAATGCCGAATTGTGATTTCTTTTCCCGCAGGTTTTGTGGTATAAGTCGTATCTGACATCGTTAAACTGTCCAATACTGAGGGGTTCTTAAATTCGGGAATATACTTCGAAATCGGGTCGTCAAGTTGAAACAAACCCTCTTCCCACAACATCATAACCGCCGTAGCAGTAATGGCTTTTGACATCGAAGCTATGCGAAAAATATCATCCGTTTTCATCGCTCGCCCTGTCGTATTATCAGCCGAACCAAAGGCTTTTTGATAAATGATTTTACCATTTCGACAAACAATTGCAACTGCCCCCGGTATCTCTTTTTGATCAACAGATTTTTGCAAAAAGGCATCAATCCGCTTTAAACGCTCAGATGACATACCCACGCTTTCAGCGCCCCCATCAGTAAGTGACGGTGATTTTTGAATAGAATTGGTTTGTGCAAATGTTGTTATTACATTAAAACCAAGTAGAAAAGCGATAAAAAGTCTATTTTTCATTACGATTTTAGTTTTTTTATGACTTCATTAAGTTGTATTACTGAGGGGTCTGTATCTTCTGAAATGCGTTGTTTTTGGCTATAACTATATCACTTTTCCTAATTTTATCACCACCCCAAGTCGTCAAACCCATATTTGGCAAATCAGCATTGGCACGAGTTGCAATGATTTCTGCTGCTGTGTGTTGATGTATCGCCCAGTGAAATTTGTTTTGAATAATGGCATAAAACTCTCGTGTTGCCTCCGCACTGTCCGAATAATCGACACTTGTTCTAAAAATCTCACGTACTTTATAGTAAAAATTCCTTTCCGATGTCCGAATGTCACGGATACGCTCCATTAACTCCTCGAAGTAGTTGCGCTGTCCACCGTTTTTCAATCGTTCGTCATCGAGCGTAAAACCTTTGATGATGTATTCTTTTAACCGTTTTGTTGCCCAAATCCTAAATTGCGTGCCTTGTTGTGACTTCACACGATAGCCTACGGAAATGATGACATCGAGGTTGAAATAGTCAACTTGATAGTTTTTACCATCCGCCGCAGTTGTTGCATTTTTTGCAACAACTGATGAGGCTTCCAATTCGCCTTCATCAAATACATTTTTAATATGCCTTGAGATCACTGATTTATCCCTTTGAAAAAGGTCAGCAATTTGATTGAGTGACAGCCAAACAGTATCACCATCAATGCGGACATCTACTTTTGTCTGCCCATCTGTGCTTTGATAAATGATTATTTCAGAGTTTGTTTCCATTTCTTTAAAATTTTAAATTATAATGTTTTACCATTCTACTTTCATAAAAATACTGAGGGGGCAAATGGTTTGTAAAAACAAATTATTACACTAACTTTGTTAAAAAAATAAATAATGACAGCTTCAGTCTCAGCACAAGACCAAATAGCGGCTATGATAGCAGAGCCAATGCCTGAAAAAATTTTAGCATTCAAATTCATACCCGCGATTCAAGACCGTATTCTTCAACTCGTCAATCTTAAAAAAGAAGGCAACCTAAGTACTTCTGAAAAAGACGAACTCGACCGCTATTTAGCGTATGATTTACTCATTGGCTTAGCAAAAGCAAGAGCTATGAACGTTTGATTTTCAGACAAGCCTTAATTGTCGCTGGAGTATATTAGGAACACGTTTGGGAAATTTTATAAATTCCCCAAACGTAGTCTCAAAATTACCCTTTTACTTCAACTCTCTAATCTTCACATTCTTAAAAGACACATTATTACCATGGTCTTGTAACAAAATATTCCCTTTGTCGCCTGCACCAAAACCCACATATTTTTCATACTTACTTCTGGCAACTAAGGCGTTGTAAATATTGCTTTTTCTTTCGTATTCAACGACTTTAAAGCCATTTAACCAATGCTGAACGATGTTATTTGGATAAACGACGATTCTGCCTTGATTCCAGTCACCCATTTTGCGCTGAAAACGTTTGTCCAACTTTGTTGAAGGAATCAAATCGTACAAACTTGCCAATGTACGATTGCCCACAACACCCATTTTGGCATCAGGATGTTTTTCATCGTCTAAACATTGGTACTCTAAACCAACACCCGATTTACCACCCGAATCGAAGGCTTCATTTACAAAATATTTGACACCAGAATTAGCCCCCTCAGTCAATTTGAACTCAAAAGTCAATTCAAATGCGCCATATTGCTCGTTTGTAACAATATCATTGCCTGTTTCAGAGCCGTCAGAAGGGCTCACATTGATTGTACCATCAACAACTGACCAATGTTTTTCTGGCATTTTAGTACCATGTACAGCGCGCCAACCAGTAAAATCCTTACCATTAAACAAGAGTTTCACGCCTTGTTTTTTCTCTTGTTCCGATATGTTATTAAGCATCAAATTGACAACGGGTGTGTTGTCATAGGGGCGCGGTTTGAGATTTGATGTTTGAATTTTAATGTTTTTCCATCTGATTTTCATACCTTCTTTCATCTCACCATAAATCGCATGAACTTGTAAAGAAATAAACCCTTTAGCCGTCATGTCGTCAATCAGATGGGAAACAGGAATATCATTTATCCAAGTCCGTAACACATTTCCGATGGCTTCGATGCGATATTTGTTCCATTGACCAATGCGAAAAGCCTTTTTACCTTCAGGATTGATGTTCGGAATATACAACCAGTCACGCCGCCCTTCGTCATAAATGCCGCCCGACCAAGCCCGTTCTGTAGGGTCAACCTCCATTTGGTAGCCATGAACCCGACCATTTTGATAGTCAGGCGTTGACAAACTGCGGAATTGAATACCCGAATTCATGGCATCATCCACTTTCAGATCCACTTCAAGGATAAAATCACCGTAATCCTGTTCTGTACAAAGAAAAGAATTCGTTGTATTGGCAACCGTTGTACCAACAATTTCACCACTTTCAACAGAATACTTGGCTTTCCCGTTCAATTGTTTCCAACCTTTTAAACTCAACCCATCGAAAAGGGGAGTCCAACTTTCAACCTGGGAAAATGATGTTTGTGTAAAGCCACAAAAAAAGGCTAAGAGTAGCGCCGTCTTTTTCATAAAAATATTGTTTTTTTTGTTTTAAAATATTTGAGTACCTTAACCTAGGGCTCTTTCGTATTTAAATGCTTTAAACCTTCAATTATCCTAATTTTGTGCACGAAAATGTATTTTTATTTTGACAAAGTTACGTTAAACAAAATATCTTTTCGTTAGTCACTTTCAATAATTCACGCAATCGTTTGCGAAGTCCCCCCTCAGTATTACATCGTTTTTAACCAATTAGCCAGCCTATCAAACCATTTATCCTCCGTTGTCCGATTATTCATGCCGAAACCATGACCACCTTTCGGATATAAGTGCATCTCCACAGGTACTTTATTTTTAATACATGCTTGATAAAAACGAAGACTGTTTTCGACAGGCACAGCACCGTCGTCAGCCGCATGAACCAAGAAAGTTGGTGGCGTTTGAGCAGTTACTTGCAATTCATTGGAAAAAAGTTGGGTCTTTTCTGCCGTTGGTTTATCACCAATTAAATTGTTGCGAGAGCCTTTGTGCGATATTTCCTCTACAAAACTCACGACAGGATATATCAAAATTGAAAAATCTGGACGTGTTGAAGTCGTATCCGATACTGAGGGGTCGGCTTTCATCGTAAAATGAGTCGTCGCTGTTGCCGCTAAATGACCGCCCGCGGAAAAACCCATGATGCCTATTTTATCGGCTTTCAATCCCCATCTTGCTGCATTTTTCCGAACCAAAAGAATGGCTTGTTGGGCATCTTGCAAGGGCGCAAGGCTTCTATCCACATTCGTTCTATCGCTCGGAATGCGGTATTTCAAAACAAAAGCCGTTACACCCAATTCGTTGAAAGCCTTTGCGACATCAACCCCTTCATGATTTGCCGCCAAAATCGAATATCCACCTCCGGGACAAATAATAACCGACTGACCATTTGGCTTTAAAGGGATAAAGCGCGTCAATGTCGGTTTTGAGACATCGCCGATGCGAAATACGCCACCGCCAAAAGTGATTTTTTCAAGGTTTTCTACCGCTTTGCTGTTCGGTACATCGCCTTCATAAAGCGGCATATCAATGGTATGTTGCGCATCGGCATCAAGGAAATTGAGCATTAAAACAAGCGTAAATATTATGTTTTTCATAAAATAATTTTGTTTAATCATTGTTTTCAAGACGAGCCAAACCTTCGGGTAGTTCGTCTTGAATCAAATTTTCACTTTGTTCTAAAAAGTTTTGTCTTGAAACAACTTTAATTCCTGTATATTCTTCTGCATTTTTCAAGGCTTTACCCGCACCTTTTCCACCTTTCAAAGCCGCTTCGTGATTTTCCACGAAACCTTGTGCATCATCTCGGACTGCAATCGAACGAGTCATTTCCTCACCAAGCATTGTAAAAATGAGCTCGAGTTTAGTCATGTGGTCACGAAGGTTTTGTTTTTCCAAGTTTTTAAGCTGTTTATGCTCATTTGGTGTCAAACCAAAGGTTGCCTTAGCTATCTCGGCAGTTAAAATCGCATACTCTTGTCCTTCTTTTACATCTCTTTTTTTCCACTCATCAGTCAATTCTTTGCGTGTCTCTATGGCTTTAAGTCTTGCAACAATCCATTCATCAGAATAACCTTTTGCTTTATAAATCTCGCTGATACGGTCAATAGACAATTCGGGGTTTTCGATTTCTTGAATTTTCTCACGCCCTACTTGTGATAGCCATAACTTAACAGGTTCCGCTTTTGGTGAAGGAACAGACATAATTACTCTGAATAAACCTTCCAAATTGGCAGCATCCGTTTTGTAATTTTTATTGTCGGATGCAGTCATTTTCAGTTGTTCACAAATTGTGAGCAACTGATTTTCCCGTTTTTTCAGCATACTCCAATAGGTGCGCGGCTTGGGGCTATCGGTTAAAATTTCAATGACATCATCAATTGAAAAATAC
>JANMJN010000725.1:0-11621 GCA_031371355.1 Saprospiraceae bacterium | reverse complement strand
GTATGAAAGGTATATTTTCGGATGCTCTTTTCCTTGATTCTTTAACTTACCGTTGCGTTTTTGGACAACAAAAAAGACAACCCTAATGAAAGGATTGCCTTTTTTATTGCCAGTGGGCAATACGCATTTTTGTATTTACTTAACAACCGTTTTTGCAACAGATTTTGAAGCAACGATATTTACATCAACCATGAAATCGTTGTCTATCGCTTTGTCACCCAAATTGTCGAAAAAACTGCCTGAACCGTATTTGAGACCAAATTTAGTGCGGTCAATTTTGAAACTTGCCGTTGCTTTCACGTCAGTTGCACTCACAACAATTGTTGCTGGAAAATTAACTTCGCTGGTAACACCTTTAATCATTAGGTCTGCTTTTACATCAAAGTTATTGCCACCTTTAGCAGTCAATGATTTTAAAACCAATGTTGATTTTGGGTTTTTGTCAACACCAAAGAAATCATCGGCTTTCAAGTGACCTTCGAGTTTAGTACCCCATTCACCCTTCGTATCTTCTGCTGTAATAGAAGTCATGTCCACGTTGAAAGAACCGCCTTTGACTTGATTTTTTTCCACTGAAAGTGTACCGTCAGAAAATTTAACATAACCCCAATGTGAACCAGTTACTTTTTTCCCGGTCCATTTGAACGTACTTTTTGAAGCATCTAATTTGAAAACAGTTGGTTTCAAAAGTGTTGCTGAACTCAATGCTAAAACTGCAAATGCAGCGAAAATGAATACTTTTTTCATCTTTTTACTAAGATTTGATTTGAAAATAAATGTTTAATAATAAATCTGATGCAAAGATATGTAATTGTGTGTATAGACACATAATTTCTAAACGCTTTTTTCTTAAAAAAGTTTTTTTACTCTGACAATTTTAGACAAAACACTTTTTGTCAGTCCCGAAATGTTTCCAATGAAGCCTCATAGACGCTGATTAGTAACAGTTACAAGAGCAAAAAAGAAGACATGCAAGAGGTTTGAACCCATTTGCACGTCTTCTTTTTTCAAAAATACTGAGGGGGGTATTTTAAATTTTTAAAAATATATTTTTTCTATAAAAAACATATACCACAAGCCAGCATACACCTACATACATCAAAGACCACAGCAGTGATGTCATAGCTGATGCACCAAAGCCTTGCGATAAAAGCCTAAACGTTGCTTGATGCGCATTTTCTTTATTTGAAAACTTGATGATACCCTCCATTATCATGATTAAATACTCGGAAATCAGGTAGGCTAATATGGCATTTGTACCCAAAATGATTAAAAATTTGCCCCAACGGCGCCAATTCAGAACATCAGCGATGTAGTATATTATAGTGAAAATGGTTAATGACAAACCCCCTGCGAAAAGGACATAAGAACTCGTCCACAATTTTTTATTAATAGGGAAAGAATAATCCCAAAACCAACCACTCAGTATTAAAGCAGCGGCAGTGATGGATAAATACTTGATAATTAATGATTTATCACCAGTTTTGCCTATAAATTGACCAACTAAATAACCAATTAGGAAGGTAACGAGCGAGGGTAGGGTACTTAATAAACCCTCTGGATCAAATGCCAAACCATCGCCATGATATAAATGGGCATCGCCCAAAAGGAATCTGTCGAGATGTCGAACAGCATTGTTTTCTAAACTCAAATCCCCAAAACCCAAAAGGATTGCCCAATAACCAAGCAGTAAAGTCACGCCCAATACAATGATTTGTTTTTGATTTAACAACAAACAAAGGACAGAACCGATGCCATAGCATAGGGCTATGCGCTGCAAAACGCCAAAAACGCGCCAAGTACTGAGGGGGACGCCTACATAAGGAAAGGCATAAAGCAGTACGCCCAACAGAAAGATGATGAACGTGCGCCGCCCAATTTTTTTCAATAAATCAGATGTTAAAGTATGGTTCGTTTTTTTGAATGAAAACCAAGCAGAGACACCCACAATAAAAACAAAGGATGGAAAGACCAGATCTGTTGGCGTAAAGCCATCCCATTTTGCATGGTTTAGTATATCGTAAGACAGCGAACCATTGCCAGGTGTGTTGACAATTATCATAAAAGCGATGGTCAAACCTCGAAATATATCGAGTGATTGTAAGCGGTTTTTCATTTTGTTACTTTTATTCTTGAATGATTTTTTTTTAGAACACTGATGCCTCTGATGCGACTGATTTACGCTGATTTTTCTTGTTATCCCTTAGGGGAACTGAAAAAATCAGCGTAAATCAGTCGAATCAGAGGCATCTATGGTCTCCAAGACTCTTTTTGCCATTTTTGAGAGTTCAAAAACGCCATGAATCAATGCGCCGAAGCGTGGGTCTTTGGTCAAGCCTTGTTTCCAACGGGCATAAATCTGTTGCATAATGACTGCGTTTTTATACAACCCAAAAATGTAATAGAAATGTATGTCTGAAACGTCACGACCCGTCAAAGCAGCGTATTTGTCAATGACTTCTTGCCGCGTCATAGAGCCGTTGAGCCAAGTGAGGTTAAACATTTTTGAAAAATCGGAATCCTCTGCTTCGCACCAATAGGCGAGAGCTGCTCCCAAATCCATCAAAGGATCGCCAACGGTTGACATTTCCCAATCCAACACGCCGATGATTTCGGTCAAGTTAGTATTCCAAACAACATTATCGAATTTATAGTCATTGTGTAAAAAGGTAGGCTTTTGCGGTCGTGGCTCGAATGACAACATCCAATCTGCGACGATGTCCATACTTTTCACTTCATCTGTTTGGCTGTTTTTATAACGTTTTATCCAACCTTCAACTTGTCGTTTGACATAACCTTCGGGCTTGCCCAGTGTTGCCAATTCTGTTTTTTCGATGTCTAAAGCATGTAAATGAGCCAAATTATCTATTAATTTGCTACAAAGCAACTGCATTTGTTCTGCAGTAAAATCGAGGGTAGGTGCATCCTTTGCCCTTAAAATAACGCCGTTCAGACGTTCCATCACATAAAAAGGTGCGCCCAAGACATCTCCTGATGGTTCAATACTGAGGGGTCTCGGAATCTGTTTAAAATCCGCTTTTTCCAATAAACTCAATACCCTAAACTCTCTTGACATGTCGTGTCCACTTTTGATATTGGCACCAAAAGGCGGACGACGCAGCACATATTCTTTCCCATTATCGGTGGTCAAAAGATAAGTCAGGTTGGAAAAACCGCCTGAGAATTGATTAATGTCAACAATATTACCAAAGTCGAGTATTTCTTTTTGCAAATAATCTTGAAGTAAGGTTGTGTCGAGTTCTTCGCCTTTTCTAACTTTTGAAGCTTTGTCTGGTTGCATTTATTTTAATGATGAATGGTAATTAATGGTGAATCATTTAATGGTGAATAAATGAGTGGTGAAAGGTGAATAACTTACTCTTAAATGATTCACCATTCACCATTAAATTATTCACCATTACTTGGGCTATCCCGATAGTTCAAAGCGGGTTTTCTATCACCCAAAAGTGGCACGTATTTGAAGTCTGCACCTCTGGCGGCTTTCCAATCTGTTGTTGCTTTTTCGATCAATGTTTTATCCATCAATAAATCAATGCCCATGAGGGTCAATGTTTTAGCTGCAACCATCATCCCTTTTGCACCGATGTCCGTACCACCACAAGCCACCGCTTGCCAACTGTGTGCGGGTGTGCCTGGAATCCAAGTCGCTATCCGTAAGCCGACAGTCGGCACTGCCCAACTGACATCGCCTACGTCCGTTGAGCCACCACCTGTTCGATAAGACTCATCTTTGTAAGGTTCTATTTTAGAAGCATTCATAATGTTTGGGCGGTTCTTAACAGGGAAGGATTCTTGCAGCTTTTGTCCAAACGCGACTTCTTCAGATGAATAGGTTACGCCGCCTACTTTTGTCAAATTATCATGCATCACCTTTGCCAACACCGGTAAGGGTAAAATATCGTAAGTGCCGCCGATGATTTCGTAATCAACTTTTGTTTCGGTACCCATAGCCGCGCCATTGGCACATTTTACAATGCGGTCAAACAACTCTTTGACGACTTCTCGATTGGGATGCCGCGCATAATAATAGACTTCTGAAAAGTCGGGTACCACATTCGGCGCTTTACCCCCGTCAGTAATGACGTAATGAATGCGCGATTCTTGCGGGATGTGTTCCCGCATCATATTCACCATATTATCCATCGCTTCAACGCCGTCCAAAGCAGAACGACCACGATCAGGTGCGCCAGCGGCATGAGCCGATTGTCCATGAAAACGGAATTTTGCAGAGATATTAGCCAATGCCGATGACGGATTTGCTTCGTTTGTTGACCCAGGATGCCAGTGAATGACCACATCAACACCGTCAAAAAGCCCTGCACGAACCAGATAAACCTTTCCGCTGCCACCTTCTTCTGCAGGTGTGCCGTAGAGCTTAATCGTTCCTTTCATTTTGTTCTTTACCATTGTATTTTTCAATTCAATAGCTGCTGCAACCGAGGCAGTGCCGAACAAATGATGCCCGCAACCATGCCCAGCGACCTTGCCCGCAATACTTTTTTTGACAGGTTCAGCCGTTTGCGCCAAACCGGGCAATGCATCGAACTCAGCTAAAACGCCAATGACTGGTTTGCCATCACCAAAGGTTGCAACAAAAGCCGTTGGAATACCCGCCACACCTGGTTCGATAGTGAAACCATTGTCTTTCAATGTTTTCTGATGCAGTTTTGAACTTTCAACTTCTTTGTAACCTAACTCTGCATAGTTCCAAATTTGCATGGCAATGCCTTTGTAGTCGGCGTATTTGGCATCGAGGTTTTTGATGGATTCATTTTTCAAAGCATCTTTTTGTTGCGCCTCTGTTTGCGTTGACAAACCGAAAAGGGATAAACACGTCAGACATAAATAGATGTACTGTTTTTTCATTTTGAATGGATTTGATATTAGATTGAAATATTACTTGGGTTAAAAGTAAAAAAGACGTGCAGATTTAGCACGTCTTTTTTAATAAAAAATAATTGAAAGCTCGCAGAATGACAAAATCTTTAAGTTTTCGTCATTTTATGCCCCCTCAGTATCCTTTATTTTTGCTCCTTCATTTGCCCTGTTGTACATCTTAAATCTTTACAAGAAGCGTTTGTCCAATGAATGTTCGTCGCCAAACGAACTTTTAAGTGTTTTGCAGCAAATGGATACCATTCTTCAAAATTGGAATTATTTTTATTAAATCCACTGTCCATATTTTCATTGATAACAGAATGTTGAGACAACAAATTCATACTTTTATCATCAAAAACAAGTGTAGCAGTACCTTTCAATGAACCACCTTCACTTTTTAAGGACTCTTTAAACGAAGATTGACCGTAAGCACCCGTTAATTTGCCTTGTATCGTTTCCCAAATTAATCGTTGCGTTTGTACTTCAAAACTCAACAAGACATTGATTTCACCATTTTTGGAAATCACGGCTTTGTCAACGATCGTGAAGCTGCTAAATGGTCCATTATCGCCATTATCAACCAAAAACGTCTTGACTTTGTACTTGCCTTTATTGTTTACAGGTGCATAAAGGTCTAAGTTTGAGTAAGCCAATATAATTCCAGATGCCGTTTCTATATCAAGGATGATTTGTGCTGTCGCAAAGTTTTCAGTCAGTGTCGTGTCTGTTTTTGGAGAAGGCTTTGTCGCTATCGGCATTCTTTGTTCTGTTTGCTCTTTGCAGAAGACTTGGATCATTACCACAATGACCAACAGTATTTTCAAATAAAAATTAGATTTCAGACTCATTACATTCTTATTTATTGGTTTTTACTTTGAAAATGATTGGGAAACACTGTTTATACTGAGGGGGGTAAAAGATTTACGAAATCTTTTTAGATTTCGTAAATCTGGTACTTGCCTACTTACTCGGCGGCATACTCGGACGCACCTCTATTTTACTCGGCAATGTCCGCTCAGGCATCTTAATCAAGTCAGAAACGATTTGACCAATGTCTTCGGGTTGTATTTTCCAAGCATCTTTTTCGTTGGGTTCGTGATTGTTGAAATGTGTTGCCACAGAACCGGGCATAATGGTACTCACTTTAATCCCATCTTTTCTTAAATCCAACATAATGGCTTGTGTGAAACCGACCAAACCGAATTTGCTGGCATTATATGCGGCAGCGGTTTCAAAAAAGTTAGCTCCAGCCAAGCTTGCAATGGAAATGAAATAGCCTTTTGTCTCTTTCAAAGCATGAACCGAAGCTTTGATGCTGTTAAAAACGCCCGTTAGGTTTATATCTATCGTTTCATGCCATTGTTCAACGGACAGTGATTGAATCGGTGCAAAATGCCCGACACCTGCGTTGGCAATAAAATAATCCAATCTGCCCCAAGTTTTGATAACTTGATTGACGGCATATTCTTGCGATGCCAAATTGCGCACATCTGATTCAATACCTATAGCATAACCTGCTTTAATCATATTGAGATTGGCGACGGCTTCGTCCGCACTTTCTTGCGTTCGGCTTGTAATCGCTACTTTGATGCCTTCTTTAATCAATACTTCGGCAATACCGTAGCCGATGCCTTTAGAACCGCCTGTGATGAGTGCTGTTTTTGTCATAATCTTATCGTTTTATTATTGAATGAAACTTTTAACAATTGGCTGCAAACTTAGTTCATTTTTTATCTGCTTGTACCTTTACAAGCCCCCCCTCAGTATAAAAGCCTATTTCAGCAGAAAAAGTCTATTCATAATTTAAGCCTTTTATGTTTGTCATTCATCTCAAACGTTTTATGTAATTTTGCGCCTTAAAAAATCACTCGATATGGATTCAACCTTACAACTTATTGACCTTTTAACCCTCGAAAAGATTGAGGAAAACATTTTTAGAGGACAGAATTATCAAGCTCCGTGGGGACGGGTTTTTGGCGGGCAAGTATTGGCGCAATCGCTTCATGCGGCTTATCAAACGGTGGAGGCGGGTAGGGCTGTGCATTCTCTACATTCTTATTTTTTGCTGTCGGGCGATTTATCTTTGCCGATTATTTACAATGTTGAGCGTATTCGAGACGGCGGCAGTTTCTCGACGCGTCGTGTGGTCGCTGTTCAGAAAGGCAGACCGATATTTATTTTGTCTGCATCGTTTCAAAAAGAACAAGCCGGTTTAGACCATCAAATAGATATGCCCGATGTGCCGCCACCACATGAACTGTTGACCGATGTAGAACTTATTGAATCTTTAAAAGATACTTTGCCCGAAACACATCGGCGTTACACGATACCAAGACCTATGGAATTTCGTCCCGTAGAGACTTTTGATTTGGTCAACCCACAAAGTGCTGTGCCTTTTCAGCATATTTGGATAAAAGCAAAGCAGGCTATTGACGTACCCCTCAGTATGCACCAGCAATTGTTGTCCTATATTTCCGATTACAATCTTTTGTTGACCGCTATGTTGCCGCATCGAGGCACAACGGCATTGGAGGAAGTGTATTTTGCGAGTCTCGACCATGCTATGTGGTTTCATAGACCTTTCAAAACCGATGAATGGCTTTTATTTGCCATTGATAGCCCCAGTGCATCGAATGGTAGAGGTTTTTCAAGGGGTAATTTCTTTACGGCTGATGGAAAATTGGTCGCTTCGGTGGTACAAGAAGGGTTGATGCGACCGAAATAATGGTGAATATTTTAATGGTGAATGGCGAATATTCACAATTCACCATTAAAATAATCACCATTAAATTAAGAAAGCATCTCGCGCGCATAATCCAAGCACCGTTTAGTCTCTTTAACGGCGTCTGAATCCTTCGGAATGGTGTATTCCAATTCAATGGTTGCAGGAATATTATATTTTTTATCCCTCAAAAGAGCCAAAATCTCTTTAATAGGTGTATCGCCTTGACCCCAAACCTGATTTTCGCCACCGTGTTCCTTATTCTTACGGTCTTTGATGTGCAAAGTAGAAATGCGGTCGTGTTTGGTTTCGATGAGCGTCAATAAAGAAGCCTTAGTGTTGTTACCACCTGCGGCAATGTAGTGTCCGCAATCTAAATTCATTGTATTATAAGGTGACTGCGCCAATGCTTCATCCCAAGCCGTATCTGTTGCTTGTAAATGGGCGTGATACCCGATATAAACTTTGTTTTTAGTGCCTAAATCACCCAATCTTTTCGTTTGCACACCGTCTTTAGGCAGCTCAACCGAAACAGATGTTGCGCCTAAGGCTTTAGCGGCGCGCATAGCGTACTCCACTTCGCCGTCCGTGTTTTCTGCACCGAGCGCATTGGGTTTATAAGCATAAATGTCAATACCAGCTTTCTTGAACATTTTGCGTACTTCCTTGAATTTGTCCATCGAAACGTTAGTCCGCCATTCAGCGACCTGCTTTTGATAAGCAGCTAACTGAGTTTTTTGTTCATCTGTCAAAGGCACAGGCTTTCCTGCGACACGTACAACCTTAACAGGATTAGCAGGTTTGCCCAAAAAGTCTTCAATTTCATCTCCTTTCAGTTCTATCGCATTGATGTTGGCACCGACACAATATTGAACCAATTTATCGGGCGTACAAGGCATGCTTCTGAAAGAATAAGTGGTGACACCGATTTGAACGCCTTTAATTTTTGAATTAGGTCCGCCGCCCCATAAATGAGATGAAGCCATGCGCCATACTGAGGGGGGGCTGCTGAGCATTCCAAAGGTCGCCATTGAACCTTGTAAGAGAAAATTGCGACGAGAAGCGTCTTTAGGAATATTATTCTTATTCGACATGTTTTATTAGTTTTTTTGATAAAAATATATTGAATTCACCAATCACCATTCACCATTACGCCAACATCTTTTTGGCATATTCCAAACACTTTTTAGTCTCTTTCACAGCATCTGAATCCTTAGGAATGTCGTATTCCAATTCAATAGTTGCAGGAATATTGTATTTTTTATCTCTTAAAAGAGAAAGAATCTCTTTTAAAGGTGTATCGCCTTGTCCCCAGACCTGATTTTCGCCGCCATGTTCTTTGTTTTTACGGTCTTTGATGTGCATAGTCGTAATACGGTCGTGTTTTGCTTCGATGAGTGCCAATAATGTTTCTTTAGTATTTTTACCGCCTGCCGCAATGTAGTGACCGCAATCTAAATTCAAAGAATTATAAGGTGATTGAGCCAGAGCAACATCCCAAGCCGTATCTGTTGCTTGCAAATGCGCGTGATAACCGATATAGACTTTATGTTTTGTCGCCAAATCGCCTAAACGTTTTGATTGAGCCGCATTAGTGGGCAATTCGACAGTGACAGATTTTGCCCCAAGCGCTTTTGTTGCTTTTAATGCATATTCTATTTCGGCATCTGTATTATTGGCACCCAAAGCATTGGGCTTGAATGCATAGATACTAACGCCTGCTTTCTTATACATTTTGCGAATGGCTTTAAATTTATCCATAGAGACACTTGCACGCCATTCAGCCACTTGTTTTTGATAAGCAGCCATTTGTGCTTTTTGTTCATCCGTCAATTGCATCGGTTGACCAGGAACTCTGGGCGGCAGTTTTACCGTATTAACAGGTTTTCCAGCATAGTCTTCGATTGAATCGCCCATTAATTCGATGGCACTGATACCTGAATCAATGCAATATTGAAGCAATTTATCAGGTGCGCTTGGCAAACTTCTGAAAGAATAGGTAATGACACCGATTTGAACACCTTTGATTTTAGAATCAGGTTTTAAAGTCCAAATGTTCGACTTTGTTAAGTCAAATACTGAGGGGGTACTGCTGAAAATTGCTAAAGAAGTCAATGCGCCTTTATATAGAAATGCGCGCCGCGAAGCGTTGTTAGGCGAATGAGGTGTTGTGGACATCTTGTTGTTGATTTATGATTAAGAAATATGAAATGTAAGCCCACAAAATAAACATTTGGTTAATAAAAGTTGGGTTAATTTGCCAAACGACTGTTACTTTAAGGGATACAAAAGACGGAAGGCATTGAAGACAGCTTGATGCGTACCAATTAAGCAAGTCCATTTATTCACCCATAACTTTTTTCAGTAAGTATTTTTTAGCAGACTTTGCATCTCTTTTACTACCGTCAGCATTTAGGCTGACTAAACCATCTTCAACCATTTGATATTTACGGCTACCAGAGTCTCCATTCAATGTGACAATGCCATCGGCAAATGCCCAAGTTCCTTTTGATTCAACCGTTTTGCTCTTCTTACCTTTGTATTGTTCCTCCAAAGAGAATGTCCTTTTTTCGTCTGCATTTAAGGTCAGCAATGTTGTTATGCCATCGCAGTCCATACAAGGCGTGGTGCCTGTATAAAATGCAGCTAACTGATTCACTAAATCTTGTACAGGAGTAGATTGATTTTCCTCAACGGTACATTCAATTTTTGATACCAACCACTTATCTCCTTCTTTTACCAACTCAAAACTGATAGAAGGGTTTCCTTCCGAAGTGCCAGCAAAAGCAGCTGAAGCCATGTTATTTCCTAATGACTTAAACTTTATAGGCGCTTTGGTATAAAATTCAAAGTCTGGTTCCTCTTGTGAGCAGTAATATCTATCTGCTTCAAAACAAGAAGCTTGATCGCCTTTTTCTTCTTTTTGCCAAAGCGTTTCACAGTTTTTGTAGTAAACCAGTTCCTTAGTGACAAAATCACTACTTACAACGCCGCTGCTCTTGAAATGACCATAATAGGCTTCTAAATTTGATTGAATCAACTTCAAATGTTTGCCTTTGTCGTCGGTAAAATCCACGTTTTTCGTTTTGTCTTTGTAGAAGGTGTTGTAAAATTGATAAAAACCATGAACCGCATCGGCAATCGCCGAAGAATCTGAAACAACGACTGTTGTCACGGGCGTGCTTTTAGGTGCTTCATTACAACCCAATTGAACAATAAACAAAAAGCTAAAAAGGATTAAGTTCTTCATTGTTAATGATTTAAGAATAGTTGACATTATAATTATTTACACTCAATAATAGTTGATACGAAACCTGTTTCTCCTGTGATGCATTCGTTTACAAAAGTATCCTTTCTCAACAATAAAGAACTATTTTATGAATAAATGTTTTTTCATTCTTGAAGCAATCGTTTGGTGATTTTTTCTGAAAAAATGGCTTTTATACTGAGGGGGGTATATGAAAAGAAAAACGTTCTGAAAACTGTTAACTGTCTCCTGAACGTTTTTTTTACAATGCACATTTCAGACCGCTTGATGTGTTGTAGATTTTAAAGTCTTCTTCTGGAAAGCGCATCAATATTTATAACCCAATAGTTTGCCGATAAAACCAAGGAGTTTGATGGCAAAATCGGGTGGATTTACAGCAATGATATCGTTTCTATATTGACTCATCAGCACACCCATATACAATTTAGCCTTCATGTTCATACTAAAAGGCTTGGTTTTTTTGTCGGTCACTTTATCCAATACTTTGCAGACGTCTTCAAAATACTTTTCCATTTCTAAAGCAGGTTCATGCGTATTATATACGGTGACAATTTTATCTGTTGGGTTTCTGAAAGCGTGTGAGATACCGAAGGGAACAGTTAGTTTGTCTCCTTTTTTGGCATCAACCCATTTATCTTTGATAAAAAACTGCATTTCGCCGTCCAAGATTTCATAGGTTTCTATGGCATGAGGATGTGTGTGAATCAAAGGGGCTTTCATATTGCATCCAGG
>JANMJN010000620.1:0-4906 GCA_031371355.1 Saprospiraceae bacterium | reverse complement strand
GATGCTTTTTGGCTTGATGATGACCCCCTCAGTAATGGCACAACGCACAGTCACTGGTACGGTGACAGGTGCTGACGGTGCAGGTGTGCCCAGTGCCAGTATTGTCGTAAAAGGTACGACGAATGGTACAATAACGGATTTAGACGGTGCTTTTAGCTTAAAAGTCCCTGACAATGCTGTTTTGGTCATTTCTTCTATTGGTTTGTCAACCCAAGAGGTGGCTGTTGGTAATCAATCGGTTATCAAAGTCAAATTAGAAGAAGACACTAAAACGCTTGGCGAATTGGTCGTTATCGGTTATGGTACGGCTAAGAAAAAAGACTTAACGGGGTCTATTGCTACGGTGAACGAAAAGGATTTTCAAAAAGGTAACATTGCTTCGCCTGAACAACTGATTGCGGGTAAAATAGCAGGTGTAGCGATTACGCCTGGTAGTGGTGCGCCTGGTTCTGGTAGCCGTATCCGTATTCGTGGCGGCTCATCACTTTCTGCGGACGACCCACTTATTGTTGTGGACGGTGTGCCTTTAGCATCGGGTGGCATTGGTGGTATCGCAAATGGTTTGGCATTGATTAATCCAAACGATATTGAAAGTGTCAACGTATTGAAAGACGCTTCGGCGGCGGCGATTTATGGCTCACGTGCCTCAAACGGTGTCATCATCGTGACGACTAAAAAAGGTCGCAAAGGGGATGCTTTCCATGTTGGTTTCACCTCGGTTTTATCTTCAGCTCAACCTGTAAAATATGTGCCTGTACTGACGGGTGATGAATTGAGAGCGTTGGTCACGAAGGTGGGCAATGCAACTCAAAAATCATTGTTGGGAACAGAAAACACCGATTGGCAAAAATTGATTTATCGCAATGCTTTCAGCCACGATGAAAACTTAAATTTTTCGGGGACTGTGGCAAAAGTGTTGCCTTTCCGCTTAAATTTGGGTTATTTGGATCAAAATGGTATCCTTTTAAATTCAAATATGGCGAGAAAATCTGTTAGTTTGAATGTCAATCCACGACTTTTTGACGACCATTTGAAGGTTGACTTCAGCTACAAAGGTTCATTTGCAAAAAGTAAATTTGCGGATGAAGGAGCGATTGGTGGTGCGGTCTTTTTTGACCCAACACATGGACCCTACACCAGTAAAGAGGCTTATCAAGGCTATTTTGAATGGTTGAATCCAGATGGTACTTTGGCTACTTTGGCAGGACGTAATCCATTGGGTGTGTTAAATTCAAAACAAGATGTCAGCAATGTTGACCGGCATATTGCGAATGCGATTGTGGATTACAAATTCCATTTTTTCCCTGATTTAAGGGCAAATGTGAATATTGCGATTGACCAAGCCAATACAGATGGTTATACAAAAAAAGACAGCACAGCCGCTTCTGCTTCTGCCGTAAAGGGCGTAAACAATACTTATACGCAATCACGTACTGCCAAAACTTTTGAATCATATTTGAACTATACAAAAGAGTTGAGTGGTTTTCGTGCGGACGTGATGGCGGGTTATGGTTATCAAGATTTCTATTTTGAAGGTGTCAACAATTATTTCAATTTGAAAGGTGTGCGTCAAGGCGATACTATTCCTTCTGCAATCAAGCCAAGGAGTGAATCTACTTTAGTATCGTTCTTTGGTCGTGCGAATTTTAGCTTCAAAGACCGCTATTTATTGACATTTACAATGCGTCGTGACGGTTCTTCAAAATTGGCACCAGGACATAAGTGGATTACCTATCCAGCCGTTGCTTTGGCTTGGCGTATGACTGAAGATGGCATTGGTCAAGACTTATTTTCTGATTTGAAATTGCGTGTAGGTTATGGTGTTACAGGTCAACAAGACGGTATCAGCGACTATAATGGTTTGAAAACCTTCTCTTTGGGTGGTAATACAGCCCAATATCCTTTCGGAAATGCTTATATTTCAACATTGCGCCCAGAGGGTTTCAACGAATTGTTGACTTGGCAAAAAACAACAACGACCAACGTGGGTTTGGACTTTGCGACTAAAAGTGATCGTTTTTCAGGCGCGATTGACTACTATTTCCGTGAAACATCAGAGCTTTTCAACGATGTCAATATCCCTGCAGGCGCGAACTTCACAAATCGTATCAAAAGCAATATTGGTACACTCGAAAACAATGGTATCGAGTTGACTTTGAACACAGTACCTGTCAAAATGAAGAACTTGACTTGGGAAGCGAATTTTATTTTAGGTTATAACCAAAATAAAATCACCAAATTGACATTGGTTGACGACCCTAAATTTGTCGGTGTTGAAACAGGCGGTATCTCTGGTGGCGTGGGTAACAACATTCAAATTCATGCGGTTGGTTCACCTAAAAATTCTTTTTATGTTTATCAGCAAGTTTATGGTGATGGCGGGCAGCCCATCGAAGGTTTATACGTAGATAGAAATGGTGATGGTAAAATCACAGTTGAGGATAAGTATTTGTACCAAAAACCTGACGCGAATTATACGCTTGGTTTTACGTCCAATTTGTCTTACAAGGACTTCAGTTTCGGTTTTGTACTGAGGGGTAGCATTGGCAACTATATGTACAGCAACGTGAATTCTGGCGGTACTTTCAGTTCCAATTCATTGAATTATTTGTACAATCCAGCGCGCAATGTTTTGGAAACAGGTTTCAGAAATGCACAATATTTCTCAGATTATTACCTACAAAATGCGTCATTCTTGAAAATGGACAATTTGACATTGGGTTATAATTTGAGTTCATTGTTCAAAAACAAATATACTGTTCGCTTGACAGCGGTTGTTCAAAATGTCTTTACGGTCACGAAATACACAGGTGTTGACCCTGAAATTGGTGGCGGTATTGACAACAATATTTATTTACGCCCACGCACTTATTCATTGGGTCTTAATGTTCAATTTTAAAAAATATGTAACAATATACATTTACGAAATTTTTAAAATTTCGTAAATGTTGATGCGTTCTGCTAATAATTAAGTAACATGAAAAATAGTAAAAAGATAATATTCTTCGCTTTGATTACGGCATTGACCGTTTTCGAATCATGCGTAAAAGACCTTGATAGAGTGCCGTATTACGACATTACGTCTGCCACAGTCTATAATGTTCCAGCTAACTACCGCGCTATCATCGCCAAAGTTTACGCAGGTATGGCGGTAAGTGGTCAAAAAGGACCTGACGGCAAGCCCGACATCAGCGGCATAGACGAAGGTTTCTCAACTTATTTGCGCCAATATTACAAAGCGCAAGAATTGACAACCGACGAAGCGGTTATCGGTTGGAACGATGGCAGTATCAAAGATTACCACAATATGAAATGGTCTTCTGCCAATGAATTTATTGCAGCGATGTACTACCGTATTTTTTATCAAATCACTTTATGTAACGAGTTCATTCGTGAAACAACGGATGGAAAACTCTCCGAACGTGGTTTGGGTAGCAATACTGATATCAAAAACTACCGTGCAGAAGCCCGTTTTATGCGTGCTTTGAGCTATTGGCACGCATTGGATATGTTTGCCAATCCACCGTTTGTCACGGATGCTGACCCTTTGGGTGCATTTTTGCCAAAACAAACCAATCGCGCAGACCTTTTTGCTTACTTAGAAAAGGAACTGAAAGAGATTGAAACTTTGTTGCCAGATCCAGGAAAAAATGAGTTTGGTCGGGCTGACAAAGGTGCGGCTTGGACTCTTTTGGCAAAACTCTATTTGAATGCTGAAGTTTATTTAGGTTCAGGTCAAGGAAAATATACCGACTGTCTTACGTATTGCAACAAAGTCATTGCTGGAGGATATACGCTTGAACCGAAGTATGAAAACCTTTTCAAAATTGGTAATGACGCATCGAAAGAAGTCATTTTTGCCGTTCGTTTCGATGGCATCCGCACTAAAACTTGGGGCGGCATGACGTTTTTGATTCATGCACCGATTGGTGGCACAATGCGTGCGGCAGATTTTGGTGTTAATGGCGGCTGGGGTGGCTTGCGGACGACTAAGGATTTTGTGGCATTGTTCAACAATCCTTCAAACGCTGTTGACTATAACGATACCCGCGCCATGTTCTATACCGATGGTCAAACTCTTGACATTGACGACATTGGCGATTTCAAAAATGGTTATGCCATCACGAAATACAAAAATGTTGACCAAGCTGGCAAAGCAGGTAGCGACCCCGAAGGTAACTTCCCTGACACCGACTTCCCCATGTTTCGTTTGGCTGATGTACACTTGATGTATGGAGAGGCGGTACTGAGGGGTGGCACAGGTGGCACAACCGCACAGGCTTTAACCTATGTCAATGCATTGCGTCAACGGGCTTACAAAACAACACGGACAGCGTTGACAACCATCACGTTAGATGATATTTTGAACGAGCGTGGACGTGAATTGTACTGGGAAATGCACCGTCGGACAGATTTGATTCGTTTCAAAAAATTCACAACTGGCGCATATCTTTGGCAATGGAAAGGCAGTACTAAGAACGGTGCAGCCGTATCGGACAACCTTAATGTTTTCCCGCTTCCAGCTGCTGACGTGATTGCAAATCCGAATTTGAAACAAAATACGGGGTATTAAATATGAAGTATGAAGTATGAAATATTGCTGTTCTTTCATAATTCATACTTCATATTTCATATTTATACTGAGGGGTCTATTTTTCAATTAAAAAACATGTCAAAATTTTAATAAAATGAAAAGTTTAAATAAAATATTGTTCTTAGGGCTTGCCTTCGTTTTGGCTTGGGGTGCCTGTAAAAAAGAGGAAACACAGATAGTGTTGAATCCAAGTGCCAAACTTGTCGCGACACTTTCAGCTAATACATTGGTATTGTTAAAAGACCAAGCGGCAAATGATGCTCTGACTGTTTCGTGGATAACGCCAGATTTTGGCTTTCCTGCAGCAGCGTC
>JANMJN010000553.1:0-16031 GCA_031371355.1 Saprospiraceae bacterium | reverse complement strand
AAAAAGAAAGAAGTCTTTTCGATTGAAAATATCCTAAAAGTAACCAACCCAGATAAAAAAGTGAAGTCTAAACCAGATAAATCGATTAAGCCGAAACAAGTGAAGTCTAAAAACAATAAAAAAGCCAAAGCGTAAATCGCATATTCGGTGTTTTTTAGTCGTTTTTTGAAAATTCAATCAATATCCGAACAAGTTTGTTTACTTTTGCGCCCTAAAATTAGGACGACTCAAATAATGGATTTAAAAAGCCAGATAAATCTCGATAAACTACCCCAACACGTCGCTATTATTATGGATGGCAACGGGCGTTGGGCGAAATCGCAAGGTAAAAACCGCGTTTGGGGGCACCGAGAAGGTGTCAAAACGGTGCGTGAAATCACTGAAGCGGCAGCAGAACTGGGCATTAAGTACTTGACTCTATATACTTTTTCAACTGAAAACTGGAATCGCCCAGCTTTTGAGGTCAATGCTTTGATGGCTTTATTGATTGATACCGTACGCTCTGAAATAGCCACGTTGCAACGCAATAATATCCGCCTAAAAGCCATTGGTGACATCGAAAAACTGCCTTCTTCGACCTATAAAGCCTTACTCGAAGGCATCGAACAGACTCAAAACAACGATAAGATGACCCTTGTTTTGGCGCTCAATTACTCCGCAAAGTGGGAAATACTGAGGGGGGTGCAACGCCTCGCTGAAAAGGCGACGAAGGGTTTAATCAAACCGTCGGAAATAGATGAAAAGGTCTTTGAGGTCGAATTGTCCACGTCTGGTATGCCTGACCCCGAGTTAATGATTCGAACCAGTGGCGAGACGCGCGTCTCTAACTTTCTCCTTTGGCAATTGGCTTATGCGGAGTTCTATTTTACGACTACCTATTGGCCCGATTTCCGAAAGGACGATTTTTATAAAGCCATTTTGAGCTACCAAGACCGCGAAAGACGGTTTGGTATGACGGGTGAACAGATCAAGTGACAAACAAATGACTTAAAAAATGTTAAAGTTTAAAGACAGGGCGGCACAAATCATTGACTCAATACGTTTCAGTCCTGTTTTACAATATAAAATTGGCAATTAGTCATTTGTAATTTGTCAATAGTCATTCATTTTCAGAATCACTATGACCAATGACTAAATGACCAATGACTAAATTAAAAAATGTCGCCAAAGCAAATTTGGTATTATCGTAATAAAATATGAAAAAGGTCTTTATCCTTCTCCTCTTAGCTGTAAACATATTGGGCTTTTCCAAAGACGCTACTGCACAAACAAAAGACACATTGCCCACTATAACGTATGGCGAACCGAAAAGCTATGAAGTCGGCGGTGTCAAAGTGATAGGTGTCCAATTCACAGACCCCAATGCCATCATCGGCGTGTCGGGTTTGCAAGTCGGCAAGAAAATCAAGTTCCCGGGTCCTGATATTCAGAAAGCGATGAAAGCGTTGTGGAAACTCCGGTTGTTCGACGATGTGCAAATCGTGAAAGAAAAAACGATTGGTGACGTCATCTTCTTTGAAATCGTTATCAAAGAACGCCCATCCATGACTACTTTCAGTTATGTCGGTACAAAAAAAGGTCAACACGACGAGCTCAATGCCATTGTCACCCGCTTTATTCCTAAAGGCACCATCGTTACCGAAAGTAATAAAGAGAATGTCATCAACGGCGTCTCAAAATACTATCGTGAAAAAGGCTACCTCGATGCCGAAGTGAAAATTACAGAAGAAAAAGACCCTAAACGCGTCAATGGTGTCAAACTGATTGTCAATGTGCAGCGTGCCAAACGCGTCAAGATTCAAGACATCACTTTTGAAGGCAATGCCAATGCTTCTGCAAGGAAATTGCGGAAGAAAATGGATAAAACGCATCGTAAATTGAAGATATTTTCTGCCTCTAAACTCATACGTGATGAATATGATGCAGACAAAAAGAAACTTATAAAATACTACAACAATATTGGTTTCCGTGATGCCCAAATTACAAGCGACTCTGTGTGGCGCGAGAAAGATGGCGATATAAAAATCCACATGAAAATCAATGAAGGTCGTCGCTACTACTTCCGCAACATCGCTTGGAAAGGCAACTCGATTTATGAATCGCAGGTATTGACTCAAGTATTGGGCATCCAAAAAGGCGATATTTATAACGCCGAGTTGCTCGAACAACGTTTGCGATTTAGTCAAGACGGACGTGACGTATCGTCTCTCTACATGGACAATGGTTACTTGTTTTTCAATGTCGAACCTACGGAAGTTGCCATTCAAGGCGATTCTATCGACCTCGAAATGCGGATGTACGAAGGTCCACAAGCGACCATTGACAAAGTCACTATTCAAGGCAACGACCGTACGCACGAGCATGTTATCCGTCGTGAATTGCGTACGCTACCAGGCGAAAAATTCAGCCGTGCAGATATTATTCGCTCGCAACGTGAGATTATCAACTTAGGTTATTTCAATCAAGAAGCTTTGGGCATCAATACACCTGTCAATCCACAGCGTGGAACCGTGGATATTGAGTACAAAGTCGAAGAAAAACCAAGTGACCAGTTGGAGTTGTCCGCAGGTTGGGGTGGTTATGGTGTCGTGGGTACTTTAGGTGTCTCCTTCAATAACTTCTCGATTCGCAATATCTTCAACAAATCTGCTTGGGCACCTCTACCACAAGGCGATGGTCAACGTTTGTCTATTCGCGCACAGTCAAATGGTAAATATTATCAGTCATATAACGTGTCGTTGACAGAACCGTGGTTGGGGGGTAAACGTCCTAACTCATTGACTGTGGGTGGTTCTCTTTCCAAGTTCTCGGGTTATTTGACCAATAACAGTGTCAGCATCTTGCAAACGTCTGTTGGTCTCGGTCGTCGATTAAGATGGCCTGATGATAACTTTGTGAGCAATACATCGCTTGAATATCAACAGTTTGCATTGAAAGACTATCCGGGATTCTTCCCGAATATCTCTAATGGTAAGTACAACAACGTCAATATCACACAGACTATTAGTCGCAACAGCATCAGCGACCCTTTATTCCCAAAGACAGGCTCGCGTTTGACTTTGATTTTGACCGCCACACCGCCTTATTCGCTTCTGAATGGCAAACGTTATGCTGATTTGATTCCCGAAGAGAAGTTTAAATGGGTGGAATACTACAAATGGCGTTTCAATGCAGAATGGTACACGCCGGTGGCAGGCAAAATGGTGTTGCGCACAGCGGCAAAAGTTGGCTCTCTCGGCTACTACAATAAATACGTGGGCTATACACCGTTCAACCGTTTCGTTCTCGGTGGTGATGGTTTAGCGAATCGTCAAATTGCTCAAGTTGGACAAGAGATTCTCGCCATGAGGGGTTATAAAGTCGAAGAATTTCCGAACTCTGGCAACGGTGGTGGAACAACCTTTGCGAAATATACCGCAGAATTGCGCTATCCGATTTCACTCAATCCGTCGTCAACGATTTTCGCAACCGCTTGGGTGGAAGGGGGTAACACCTGGAACAGCCTCAAAGACTTCAAACCGTTTGATGTACGCCGTGCAGCAGGTATGGGTCTAAGGGTTTTCCTACCGATGTTCGGTACGCTTGGTTTTGACTACGGTATCGGTTTCGATAAACCTGAAATCACGTCAAAAGCCTCTAAGAAATGGACAGATTACGGCACGTTCAACATCGTTCTCGGTTTTGAACCTGACTAAATCTGATTCGATACCCCCCTCAGTATTTTACATATAAAAAGCAGTCCAAGATGTTGTTACGTCTTGGACTGCTTTTTTTACATGTTACTAATTCCCAATGAGTTCTATCTTCAAAACGGTTTGTCTTACCTCCGATTTTAGACGAATAAAGTACAAACCACTCGCCCAATGCTTCCGCTGAATGGCATAATGTTTTTCATTTCTCAAATCAACTGTCTCCATGATTTGACCAAAAGCATTGATAATCTCTAAACTAATCCGTTGACCAAAGCTGTTACTAATATCAAGCACCCCCTCAGTATAAATAGGGTTTGGAGACACCTTTACGAAGAGTTGACTGTCAACAAATTGAACGCCCGTTAAACGAGGTTGAACAATGATGTCCATATCCCGCATGATGGTATCTATGGCAATGCTGTTGCGGTATGAAATGACTTGAATGGCGACCGTATAAAGCCCCTCTTGTTGTGGATTTTTCCATTCGAGTGTCCCGTTTAATGGGTTAAGGCTTATGACATTGCTGTCACTGGGCATGATTGCCGAAGGCAACAGATAATTTGTAACGTTTTTATTCAAGGATTGCATCGGTGTAATCAACCGAAAAGTCATACTGTCACCATCGTCGTCAATAGGATCAAGTAAACGCTTAAAAGGTGCGCCCACACCCGCAACCTCTATCGGATACCGTCGCAATCTGGGTGTTGTATTGTACTTGCCATTCGACTGAATAGGCATAAGGGTGATGGTCGCTTGAATGTGAAAAGCAATTAAATCAGAATTTGGGAAATTGACGTTCCTAATCCCACTGTTGCGGTTTGGGTCAGTCATATAAACGGTGTATTTTCCGAGACGTGAAAACGTATGCGTTGATTCATAAAAGTTTTGCTTATACCCTGAATCAACCAATTTTTGTCCATTGCCGAGACGACTCACCACTTGGCTTGTACCATCGCCCCAATAAACGGTCAAAGAAGGTCTATCCGCAGCCGAAAAGGTGTCGCGGGTATAGGTAATGACCGTAGCGCGAATGGTCAAAGCATCAATTTGTTCAATCAGAATTTCGCCCGCATGGTTGTGTGTAGCAAAGGCATTGATGCTCAAAAATAGGAAAACGAAGAGGAGATATTTTTTCATTGTAGCTATGATTTAGATGAGCCAATAGGTTTTTATGCTGACAAAGTTAAGAGGTTTACTTGTAAAAGGTATTTATTTTTTGACATCAGCCTTTACCCAAAACACAATTATTGATATGAAAACAGCATATATTTATTAGTCAATGACAATTATTTATAAAATCGGTAATTTTTTTATAAAAAAAATAAATATGTCTATTGACAGACGTTATTAAGTATATTACTTTTGTAAGTATATTATGATAAAGAAACGACACCATCGTTCAACACCTCAACTGAAAACAATTTTTTCCTTATCCAAAATGAAAATAAAAATGGATACACCTTTCAATCCGCACGACCCCTTCACATTTGAAGAGAGTGTACATCAAAACCTGATTAACCAAATGGTGGCGATGAGTAACCTAATTCCTACACCGCCACCTGTTACCAATGCCGAACTCAAACTCCATTCGAGGATGGGCGACAAAAGACTTGCAGAAGCAGAGTCTGAAATAGCCATCTTCCAGACCTTCAATTCGTTTTTGACTGAAGAATTGCGCGTCACCTTGATGGAAGCCATGTTGTTGTGCTACAAACAGGCAGATAGCATCGACAAAAACAGCTCAAAACTGACTAACAAAGCGTGGGCACATGGCGAAGTTGCAGGTATGCAACTATTGATAATGTTGTCTCTTGCGGAAGAATTGACGCGGGTTCTTGCCAAAAGCGGCAACAAAGACGCTATTGCGGCTGGCAATGCACTCGATAATTTAAAACGCAATCGTGGTGGCGGTGGTGCATCTAAGAATACAACCGACAATCCTCCACCGAGCAAGTAAATTGGGTTATTTAATGCGTAACCACTTACTGTTCAGTAGGTGGTTACTTTCGTTTGGGCTGTTCCAAGCCTATTTTTGGACGGCTATCTTATGTAAAATAGCATTGTAATTGACAAAATCAACAGCTATTGCAATAACATCGAGTAATGCTCTTATAAAAATGACTATTATTGCAACAATATAGAGTATACTTGCAACTGTATAGAGTAAAGTACCTATAAAAACGGCTGCTGTTGCAACAATATAAAGTAAACTTGCAACTGTATAGAGTAAAGCACTTATAAAACAAACAGCCATTGCAATAATATAGAGTAATGCACCTATAATACAGAGGTGGTCTGTCAAAATAATGACACTTCAGCTTGATTTTATGGCATATTCTTATTTTGTAAAAACAGGTAACATAATTATCCGTCTTCTTTACTTACTCATTTTAATAATTTGCCCATCTTCAACCGCAATAGAAAGGTAAAAACAGAAAAGGGGTATTTCGACATCATCGAAACACCCCCCTCAGTATATTTAGCTTTTTAAGCCCGAAACTTACTTCTTCTCAATATGATAAGTCGTCGCTTCTTGCTTAGGCTGTTGTATCACTTTTTGCTCGATGCGTTGTTCGCCAATACCTGTTGGGGCATCTTTTTTGAACTTCTGACCTAAGATAGGGGCAATCGCCAAACCAATCAAACAAGAGAGTTTTATCAAAATATTCATTGATGGACCCGATGTATCTTTGAAAGGGTCGCCCACTGTGTCGCCTGTTACGGCAGCTTTGTGTGGTTCAGAACCTTTGTAGTACATTTTACCGTCAATTTCAACACCTTTCTCGAATGCTTTTTTAGCATTGTCCCAAGCACCACCCGCATTTGATTGGAAAATAGCCCACATAACGCCCGAAACCGTTACACCTGCCATATAACCACCCAATGCTTCAGGTCCCATCAAGAAACCAACGAAAAGCGGCGTGATAATCGTAATCGCACCTGGCATCATCATTTCGCGAAGTGCTGCTTTTGTAGAAATGTCCACGCATTTGGCGTATTCAGGCTTACCAGTACCTTCCAAAATGCCCGGAATTTCGCGGAACTGACGACGGACTTCGTTCACCATATCCATCGCTGCACGACCGACCGCATTCATCGCAAAAGCAGAGAACACAACTGGAATCATACCACCCAAGAAAAGAGCCGACAAAACGTCTGCTTTGAAAATATTGATACCGTTGATGCCCGTAAACTTGACATAAGCGGCAAACAACGCCAACGCTGTCAAAGCGGCTGATGCAATCGCAAAACCTTTACCAATCGCGGCGGTTGTGTTGCCCACAGTGTCCAAAATATCTGTACGTTCACGCACTTCTTTTGGCAATTCAGACATTTCAGCGATACCACCCGCGTTGTCCGCAATGGGACCGAAAGCATCAATCGCTAATTGCATCGCCGTTGTCGCCATCATCGCCGAAGCGGCAATCGCTACACCGTAGAAACCTGCCAAAGTATAAGCCGACCAAATCGCCGCTGAAAACAGGATAATCGGATAAGCCGTAGAAATCATACCCACGCCCAAACCAGCGATGATGTTTGTTGCAGCACCTGTGCCAGAACGTTGAATGATGTCATTGACGGGCTTTTTGCCCATGCCTGTATAGTATTCGGTAATCATTGAAATCAAAGTACCTACTGTCAAACCGACTAAAATAGCTAAGAAAAGGTTCATGGTTGTAATGACTTTCACGCCTTCACCAAAGAAAACCATATTCATGGTCGGTGGCAACATCATCGTCAACAACGGATAACAAGCGAGACCCGTCAGTATGATGGCGACCCAGTTGCCCTTGTTCAATGCACCTTGAACGGCATCCAGATTGGCATTTTTCTCTGTGATATTCACAAAGAAAGTACCAATGATGGAGAAGATAATACCCAAACCAGCAATCAATATCGGCAACAAAATAGGACCCATGCCACCAAACTTACTGGTCATATCCATATTGTCCAAATTGTCTTTAATCAAATAGTTACCCAAAACCATTGAAGCCAAAACGGTTGCGACATAAGAACCGAACAAGTCCGCACCCATACCCGCTACGTCACCGACGTTGTCACCCACGTTGTCGGCAATGGTTGCCGGGTTACGCGGGTCGTCTTCAGGAATACCTGCTTCGACTTTACCCACGAGGTCAGCACCGACGTCCGCCGCTTTGGTATAAATACCGCCGCCGACACGTGCAAACAAAGCGATAGACTCGGCACCCAATGAGAAACCAGCAAGGACTTCCAACGTTCTTTCCATCTCATGGACGAACCCCTCAGTACCTGCGCCTGAATTCATAAACTGATAAGTGAAAGCCAAAAACAAGAACGACAAGCCAAAGACTGCCAAACCTGCCACGCCCAAACCCATCACCGTACCACCACGGAAAGACACATTCAAGGCTTTTGACAAGCTCGTACGTGCGGCTTGTGTCGTGCGTACATTGGCTTTTGTTGCGATACGCATACCCAGATTTCCTGCAATGGCAGAAAACATCGCGCCCATCACAAAAGCCGCAACAATTAACAAACTTGAATTGTCAACCATTTGCGATTGAATGCCTAAAAGTGCACCCGCCACAACGACGAAAACGCTTAAGACACGATACTCCGCATTCAAAAAAGCCAAGGCACCATCTGCGATTGCCGAAGCAATCTCTTGCATTTTCTCATTACCGGCATCTTGTTTACTGACCCATCCCCAGAGGTAAGCCATGTAAGCCAAACCGACGAGACCAAAGAAAGGTAAGATGTAAATCAAATTCTCCATTTTAAGTTTCGAGTTAGTTTTTCAAATAAATTTGTGAAACAAATATAAATTCCTATACACTTTCAAAAAAGCGGCACAAAACTAATCGCAAATCGTTGGTTTACAAAGCTAATGTTCAATTTTTAATGTCGTGACATCTGTAAATCCAATAAATGCACGCTTTCTAAGTATGGTTTTAGGATACGCAACAAGAAGGCTTTTGTTTTTTATTATTTGAATAAAATTAATAAGATGTAGGTTTGCAATCTCTTTAACAGATTTTTGTACGACCCCTCAGTAAAAGGTTAATATCGAAAAGACGAGGTCTGTTTTAGCAACATTCGGTATAGACTGCCGTTTTGGATATTTGGTTTTAGCCCGCAGATGACACTGATACGACAGATTTTCACAGATTTCTTTTTATAATTCTGTAAGGAACGTAAGAAAATCAGCGTAAATCATTCGCATCAGTGTCATCTGTGGTCTAAACAAAACAGTTAACAATTAAAAATCACGACTTAAAACGATACCCAAGATGAAAAAAGGTTTATTAACCCTCTTATCCTCGTTGTTAATTTTACAAACAAAAGCGCAAATCGCAGACATCAATCCTTACGCAGCAAATAAAATCCCCGCTGAATTACTTGAGAAGGCACACGCCATCGTCAGACAATATGACATCCTTTTCGACATAAAAAACAAAGGAGAAGCGACGGAGACAGAGCATAAAGTCGTCACGTTGCTCGATGAAAAAGCGGCGAAATACAGCGAACCTGTTTTTTGGTATGATAAATTTACTATCATTGACGACATTGAAGCCTCAGTGTATGATGCAACGGGCAAGTTGATTCGTAAAATGAAAAAAAAGGACATCGAAGACTTTAAACCTTACGATGATGGCATTGACGACAACCGAGGTAAACGCATCGTTTTCCCAAGACTCAACTTTCCTTATACCGTTGAATATCAGGTTATTACGAAGCACAAAGGTTTGTTTCATTATCCTGTCTGGACACCGCAAGAACATATGCACGAAGCCGTTGAGAAGGCGCATTTCAGCATCAGCTCGTCACCCGATGTGCAATTGCGTTATAAGGAAATAAGCCTACCAACGGGCGTTTCAGCCGCTGGGAACAATTATCAATGGGACATAAAGAACTTGAAAGCCCTTGTGGGCGAACCGTTTAACCCCTCAGTATCAAAGCTGTTTCCACAGGTTTGGACGGCGCCCGATGCTTTTACCATTGATGGTTATTCCGGGAAAATGGATTCGTGGCTCAACTTGGGCAAGTTCATTGCCGACCTCAACAAAGGACGTGCAGAATTAACACCCGCGGTAGTCGCTGAACTAAAAACACTCGTTGCCAATTGTCCCGACGACTATTGCAAAATAGAACGGATTTATCAGAAACTGCAAAATACGACCCGCTACTTCTCTGTTCAACTCGGCATAGGTGGCTGGCAACCCATTGCGGCAACCGATGTTGACCGTCGAAAATACGGAGATTGCAAAGCATTGTCGAATTATATGATTGCCATGCTTCATGCCGTAGGCGTTGAAGGTCAATATGTTATTATAAAAGCAGGAGAGGACAACCAATTGCAATACCCTGACTTTCCGAATGTATATTTCAACCATGCTATTGCTTGCGTTCCGATGGCGGCAGATACCGTTTGGTTGGAGTGCACGAGCCAAACCACAGCTTGCGGCTATCTTGGCACATTTACCGATAGCCGCCCTGCTTTGCTCATCGCACCTGATGGTGGTCATTTGGTGACAACGCCAGTGTATGATGAAAAAACAAACCGTGTGAGCCGAAACATTACAATCGCCCTGAATACTGAGGGGGGTGCTAAACTCAATGCCACGAGTATGTACAGTGGTACAAGACAAGAAGATGCTGCGAGGTTATCCGAATTCGGTGCTGATTTCAGAAAAAAGATCATGTATGAATGGCTTAAAATCAATGATTTTGAAATACAAAACCTCCGTTTCCAAAAGCACTTGTCGCGGAAGCCATCGGTTGAGGAAACGATGCAGTTAGACATTCGTCAATTGGGTTCGGTGAGTGGTAAACGGCAGTTCGTTCCTGTCAATTTGCTTTCTGTTTGGACAAAAACCATTCAACCTGATTCCTCAAGACGCTTTGAGGTTCAAGCCGACAGTCGTGGGTTTACTGAAATAGATTCGGTGACAATAGAATTGCCCGTTGGTTTCAAAGTTGAGAACCTACCCGACCCCCTCAGTATCACGTCACTTTTTGGCAATTATGATTTCAAAGCATCTCTTTTGGATAAAAACAAAGTTTTAGTTAGGAGGCATCTGGTATTAAATAACAAGATTTATCCGCCTAAAAACAGTAATGATTTAGCTGTTTTCTTTAAACAAATCGCCAAAGCGGACAAAGTTAAAATGGTTTTGGTCAAAGAGTAGAAATGTATTTGAATGATAGGTTCGCATTAAAAAAATCATAATTCTCTTGGTGGTTAGATATCCCCTCAGTATTTTAGCGTATCTTTGAGTTCAGAGGGAGTCTATCAAACTATTTTTGTTCATTTTTCAAATTTATCATTTAAATGCAAGCACCGCGTTTTACGACTACGCCTACGTTTTACAACGATTTGCGCCGCCGTGTCAATCATTATTTTACAGAGAAAAACGCCGCACCTACGGGCAATTGGCGATTGTTCTCAAAAGCTATTTTCCTTGTTGTTTCTCACATTGCTATTTACACTACGCTGGTTTTTTTCACGCCAGTTTGGTGGGTTTCATTACCTCTTTGTGCCATTTTAGGTTTGCTAACTGCAGGCATTGGTTTCAATGTTATGCACGACGGTGGGCATGGTAGTTTTTCAAAATCTAAAACCCTCAATCGTGCCGCAGCCTTTTCGCTCAACGTCTTAGGCGGCAGCGATTTTATGTGGAATATCAAGCACAACGTCATTCATCATTCATTTACAAATGTAGATGGTGTTGACGATGATATTGATGTCAAACCATTTCTACGGATGTGTGATACACAAAAATTTCGTTGGTTTCATCGTTTTCAACACGTCTATTTTGTTATTCTTTATGCCATAATGTACTTTTTTTGGATGTTTTACTTAGACTTCAAGAAGTATTTTAGAGGCTATATTGGTGTGGTAGAGATTAACCACATGAAGCCTATTCAACATGCCATTTTTTGGGGCAGTAAATTTCTTAGTTATTTCCTATTCATCATTCTACCGATTTTTGTTGTCGGGCTTGTACCTACCTTGATTGGTTTTGGTGTTTTCGTTACCGTAACAGGTTTCGTTATCAGTATCATTTTCCAATTGGCACACACTGTTGAACATACTCATTTCCCATTGCCTGCCGAAGATGGTAAAATTGAAAATGAATGGGCAATTCATCAAGTACAAACAACCGCTAATTTTGCAACGCGCAACCGTATCATTACATGGTTCTGTGGTGGTCTGAACTTTCAAATTGAGCATCACTTATTTCCAAAAGTAAGTCATGTGCATTATCCTGCTATCAGCCGCATCGTGCGTGAGGCTTGCCAGGAGTATGGTATTCAGTATGTTGAATTTCCACGTGTCACTTCGGCTGTGGCTTCGCATTACCGTTTGTTGCGTGACTTGGGCAAAGTATAAGAACTAATTGATTTACAGATATTTATAAGCAAAAAAAAGAGGTTGCCTGTTTGATCAGACAATCTCTTTTTTATTTTAAGCTATATCATGACTAACCTACTTCATATTCATCTTAACGCCACCTTGAACACTGAAGGAATTAATCCGGTCATTCAAACTACCAATACCATTTTTGCCAATATGGTAATCCATAGTCGGTTGTACATAGATATTTAGCTTATTTGTCAATCTATATTCAACTCCCATACCTGCATTTGACGTTAAAAAAGCATTTTCTTTGAAGCCACCATACCACTTACCATTTTTAAAAAATCCTTTTGCAAAAACACCTTTTGGATAAACATTGGGTTCATACTCGCTATAATTATTGATAATATTCGGTGCATTTGAAGATGAAGAAGTTGTAGATGTCTCTACAAATAATTCTTCTTTAGAGCTCAATATCGTATTCAAAGCCATACCAATCCGTGCATAAAAACGCCAGCGGTGTATTTCCTTGAATGTGTAATTGGTACTGAGGGGGATACTAACAATGCTTAAATGTTCACTTAATGGCTTTTCTGTTTTAAATCCACGAAGAACACTTCCTGTTGTTACTTCTACATTCGGTAAATAATATTTTTTATCCAAATAAGTCAAACCTGTTTCTATCTCCCATTTCCTGTTCTTATAACCCACTGCAACGCCCGCACCCAAATTCGAAGCGACTTGCTTTTCAGTCTCTTTGACTCTGCTTTTGACATAATTGTACGACACCATATCCGCTATCGGTAAGCCAAAAATATTGAGCCGCCACTTGGCTTTTTTCTCCACAAACACAGGGAAAGTCACTTTTTCATCATAAAAACGGGTATTTAAAAGGTTCGGTTTCAATATAACCATCGGTTGCAGTACCTTCGAAGCCGCTACAACATCAGTTTGATTATCAATAGGTTGCTCATCTTTTAGTTTTCCAAGAGCTAAAACTTTTTTCATCGGGAGTTTAACAAAAACGCCTCCAAAGGAATTCTTTCCATGGAAATCCCTTCGGATCGGATCCGCATTTTTCACCGATTGGCTAAAAACATTAGTCGAAGAACCGAGTGTAGGCTCTCTAACTTCTAAATTGTTATTAACATCATTGTTAATAACGGTGTTAACAACATTACTCAAGGGCTCTTTTTCGACAATATTATTCAATTTAACAATGTCTGTATTAGAAACTACATCCATAGGTGTGCTGTTATACGTCGCGACTGGTTTGTTAACACCATTTTGTTCCAACTTTGTATTATTAGGAGACGTTAAACGCGTGCGCCAATCTGATGGATTATTGAAGGATTTAGTTTCCTTAACCTTCTCTGGCGCAGCTTTTTTCACATCCTTATCCTTCGTTTTTTCAACTTTTATGCCTGTATTGTCTGTGCTTGAATAATCACTATCAAAAGGCAAATCGAGCATATTACCCACAGTAAAGAATGTCAATAAAACCAAAGCAACCTCAACAAGTTTATATCTAACAACTTTTGCACGCCATGAGAACGTCTCTTCAATCTGTTGTGCCATATAATTCCAATGACTCGGTTGATATTTTACTTGTAAATTCTCCAAACGTTGGCTTAACAAAGCATCAAAACTTGTCTCTGAATCATCCAAGTCATCAAGTCGATCTGACATATCCGTCCAATTCGATGCCACATAAGGAGCTTCAATTCCCTTCAGTTTATCAGCCAAATTATTGTCGAATTCAGCCTCTTCGGCATCAAGAGCGCTTAATTTATCCGCCATTAGTTGCCAATGGTCAGCGACATACGGTGCTTCAATACCCCTCAGTTTGTCTGCTAAATTATTATCAAATTCGGCTTCTCCTGTGTCAAGTGCAGCTAATTTATCCGCCATTAGTTGCCAATGGTCAGCGACATACGGTATTTCAAGATTTTCAAGAGCTTGACGAACCGTTGTATCTACAATATGTTGTTCGTTATCCTTCATTTCCATTTTTATCCAAGTCAAAATTTCCAGTCAATATAGCTTGTAATTTCAGTCTCGCTTTCACGAGGTTCGAGCGCGAAGTACTTTCAGTTATGCCTAATTGGTCAGCAATTTCTCGATGCGAAAAACCTTCAATAATATACATATTAAAAACGGCACGATACGCTGGGGTTAGTTTTTTAACGGCAGTTAATATGTCTTTTTCACTGCATTGACTTATCGCATCAGCATCTGAACTGCTTAAATTATACGCCGTTTCAAGGTCTTCGGTGCGTCGGCGAACGGTTTTTCGATAATAATCTATTGCCGTATTGACCATAATGCGCCGAATCCAAGCCGACAGCGAAGTTCCAGGTTGATAGGATGAGATATGCTTGAATATTTTTATAAAACCTTCATGCAAAATATCAAGTGCATCATCGTCATTGTTCGCGTAGCGCATACATACACCCATCATCTTCGGGTAATACTCTTCGTATAGCCGTTGCTGCGCCCATCGCTCTCTTGCTATACAAGCTTCGATAAGTCCGCGCTCGTTATGCTCCCACTGGAGTGTTAAATCCATTTTTAGTCGTTCGTAATTGGTGTATTGAGTAAAAGTATGATTTTAGTCGGATATAAAACACCTGCATTACTTTAATGTACCTGTTTTATAAACGCTATATCAGCTTAATAGCTGCTTTCCTTAGCAAAAATACTGAGGGGGTGCAAAATATCAAATTTTATTATGTGGCTTGCATATTAAACCTCAAAAGTGAAATAAAATTATAGCATTCAGACTAAAACAGGGTTATAACATCCTAAAAACAAACAGAATCATGTTTTCGCCAAAGCAAAATGTCTCCAATTTCGCATTTCGAAAAAAAAGCTATTTTAGTCGAATTTTATAGGTTAGCTCTCTTTGTTGTCTGATTTTCGTGTCGCTTTTACAACCCTTAACATGAAAAATGCTATTCCTAATTTTTAACCAAATCAGTTTATTTAATATTATGAAAAAAACAACACTCTTTTTTCTCGCTAACGTATTGGCTATCAATGTTTTTGGTCAAAATCCAGAAGTTAAACCGAATGCTGATGCCCTTTCAGTCAGTTTTGGTGGCTTACGTACGCGTTCGATTGGACCTGCTGTCATGTCAGGTCGTGTATCCGATGTCGAAGGTGTGAATACCAAACCCGAAATCCTTTATGTTGGCGGTGCTAACGGCGGTGTTTGGAAATCGAATAGCGGTGGTGCCAGTTTCAGACCCGTTTTTGACGATTATCCACAAGCTATTGGCGACATAGCTGTTGACCAAGCACATCCTGATACCGTTTGGGTTGGTACAGGCGAGGTTTGGGTACGCAACTCGGTGGGCGTCGGTACAGGCATTTATGTGAGCAAAAATGGTGGCTCAACTTGGGAGTTTAAGGGTTTACCGAACTCTGAACGCATTTGCGCCATTCAAATTAATCCTAAAAACGCAAACGAAATTTATGTCGGTGTTCAAGGTGCATTGTGGTCTGATTCAAAGGAACGAGGCGTTTATAAGTCTTCTGATTTTGGCAAAACATGGGAAAAAATCCTTTATGTTGACGAAACAACAGGCTGCGCAGACTTAGTGATGGACATGAACAACCCCTCAGTATTATATGCCTCTATGTGGGAACATCGCCGCCGTCCCGACTTCTTTAACTCTGGAGGCAAAGGCTCTGCACTCTATAAATCAACGGATGGTGGAAAAAATTGGTCAAAAGTAACGACAGGCGGTTTCCCAACTTCGATGCTTGGGCGCATTGGCGTAGCGATTGCGCCATCAAATTCTAAAACCGTTTACGCATGTGTCGAAGCAGAATCGGTTTCTGAAAAAGGCTTTTATCGTTCTGATGATGGTGGTACGACTTGGAAAAAGACGAATGCCGATTTCAATGTTACCGTACGTCCTTTCTATTTTGCGCGCATCATTGTTGACCCTTCAAACGAAAAAAAGGTGATAAAAGCAGGCTATCAAGGC